>NZ_JBFADP010000049.1:0-64531 GCF_040641415.1 Streptomyces sp. NPDC020875
CACCAGGAGGAACCATGACTTCGGCAAAGGAACGGCAAACCCGCCCCTAAAGCGCAGGTCAGAAAGAGTCCCTCCCCACCGCGTGGGGGTGTTCCGCCGGGTGCGGGAGGGCGTGGTGGATCCGGTCCGTCCCTCCCCACCGCGTGGGGGTGTTCCGGGGTCTGAATCCCTCCGTGGCGCACTGCACGCAGTCCCTCCCCACCGCGTGGGGGTGTTCCGCCGGGCCCCGGCCGCCGGACCCCTCGAACCCCGTCCCTCCCCACCGCGTGGGGGTGTTCCGCTGCGATGACCACCGACCCGCCGATGACGAAGGTCCCTCCCCACCGCGTGGGGGTGTTCCGCCACCGTCCCGCCGGAGTCCCGCGTCGTGCTTGTCCCTCCCCACCGCGTGGGGGTGTTCCGCCGACTCCGACTGTCCCGGAGATCCCGGCACCGTCCCTCCCCACCGCGTGGGGGTGTTCCGTCGGGGTCAGTGTCCGGACTCCCGGGGGTGACGTCCCTCCCCACCGCGTGGGGGTGTTCCGCTCCCGGGTCTCGACCGGGCCGCACGCGTATAGTCCCTCCCCACCGCGTGGGGGTGTTCCGTGGAGGTCGAGGACGGTCACGAACTCGTCGCCGTCCCTCCCCACCGCGTGGGGGTGTTCCGTCGGACATCTGGTTGAAAACCTCGTCCGGGCTGTCCCTCCCCACCGCGTGGGGGTGTTCCGGCGGGATCGGATACGTCACCGACCGGCGCCAGGTCCCTCCCCACCGCGTGGGGGTGTTCCGTCGAGTGCAGTAGCCAGCTACACGACCATGGTGTCCCTCCCCACCGCGTGGGGGTGTTCCGCAACTGGAGCGCAAGATCCGTCGTATCGCCCGGTCCCTCCCCACCGCGTGGGGGTGTTCCGCGGGCGTGCTTCCGGGTCAAGGGCGCCTCCTCGTCCCTCCCCACCGCGTGGGGGTGTTCCGATGCGCCAGGTCACGCGGAAGTTGAGGGCCCAGTCCCTCCCCACCGCGTGGGGGTGTTCCGGCGGGCCGGGATCTCTCGCAGGTAAAGCCCAAGTCCCTCCCCACCGCGTGGGGGTGTTCCGTACGGCGACCGCGGGTTCCGGTTGTCGTAGAGGTCCCTCCCCACCGCGTGGGGGTGTTCCGCACGAGGAGCGCGCCAATAAGGCGCCCAGTGCGTCCCTCCCCACCGCGTGGGGGTGTTCCGGTGGCGTGTACCTGGTCGGCGGCGTCGGCGGCGTCCCTCCCCACCGCATGGGGGTGTTCCGCTGGGGCGGCGGGTCGGGCGGCGGGTCGGGGCGTCCCTCCCCACCGCGTGGGGGTGTTCCCGTGGTGGTCTCGGTGGTCATGGCTTCGGGTCCGTCCCTCCCCACCGCGTGGGGGTGTTCCGACGCGGGTGTCGAACGGGTGTTGACGGCTGGTGTCCCTCCCCACCGCGTGGGGGTGTTCCGTCAGTGGAACTCGGGGTCGAGCCTCCCTCAACGTCCCTCCCCACCGCGTGGGGGTGTTCCGTAGGCGTCCAGCAGGCTGAGGCCGACGCGCTTGCCCCTCCCCACCGCGTGGGGGTGTTCCCGCGAATCGCTCCTGGGCCGCGGATGGGTGGCGGGTCCCTCCCCACCGCGTGGGGGTGTTCCGTTTTGACCCTTACTCAGATCGGTGCATCGGTTGTCCCTCCCCACCGCGTGGGGGTGTTCCGACCCGGTGCCCGGCGGAGCTGGCCCCTGGGCGTCCCTCCCCACCGCGTGGGGGTGTTCCGCAGTCCAAGCCCCCGCAGCCGATCGACCGGCCGTCCCTCCCCACCGCGTGGGGGTGTTCCGGAGGAGCGGTGATCCCCGAGCACGGTACGTACGTCCCTCCCCACCGCGTGGGGGTGTTCCGCTGGTGACCGCGGTCGACCGGGACCGGCCGGGGTCCCTCCCCACCGCGTGGGGGTGTTCCGATGCACAGGTCGAACTCCAGGTCGCGGGCTGCGTCCCTCCCCACCGCATGGGGGTGTTCCGTCGACCTGTTCCAAGCTGATCGCCGGACTGTAGTCCATCCCCACCGCGTGGGGGTGTTCCGTATTTGGCCCACTGACCAGCACTGATGCCTACGTCCCTCCCCACCGCGTGGGGGTGTTCCGCAGGCGATCGAGGCGCAGGCCGACTACGCCCGGTCCCTCCCCACCGCGTGGGGGTGTTCCGACGGCCATCGGGATCGGCGCCGCCGTCCTCGCGTCCCTCCCCACCGCGTGGGGGTGTTCCGGTCGGACGCTCCCATGTCACTCTCCGAGGGTGGTCCCTCCCCACCGCGTGGGGGTGTTCCGGCCCTGGCCGACCATGAGGCCCGGCTTGACGCGTCCCTCCCCACCGCGTGGGGGTGTTCCGCTTGGCGTATACGTTAAATGCCTAGGGAGTCGGTCCCTCCCCACCGCATGGGGGTGTTCCGAAAAAGGGCCGCGCCCGCGACTCCTTCGTCCTGTCCCTCCCCACCGCGTGGGGGTGTTCCGCCGCGAGCATCAAGTGGGGCGACGACGGGCTGGTCCCTCCCCACCGCGTGGGGGTGTTCCGCCTCCAGACCGTCGCGTCAGCCCTTGTCGAGGGTCCCTCCCCACCGCGTGGGGGTGTTCCGGCGAAGAAGCCGCCCGAGCCGTAGGTGGTGGTGTCCCTCCCCACCGCGTGGGGGTGTTCCGTCGGTGGCGCCCGACGCGAAAGTGAACCAGCCGTCCCTCCCCACCGCGTGGGGGTGTTCCGCCGCTCCGGCGCCTCAGCTCCATGGCCAACCCGTCCCTCCCCACCGCGTGGGGGTGTTCCGGGCAGCCGATCACGGCCACGGAGTACGAGGGCGTCCCTCCCCACCGCGTGGGGGTGTCCCGCCTCTCCTTCTCCCCGCCCGCCTCCAGCGAGGGTCCCTCCCCACCGCGTGGGGGTGTTCCGACCGTCTGCACCGGATCTGCGGCATCGAGGGAGTCCCTCCCCACCGCATGGGGGTGTTCCGTAGGCGCCCATCTCTACGCAGACGGCGTGGTCGTCCCTCCCCACCGCGTGGGGGCGTTCCGCAGAAGGCCCGCTACGCCACCGCCGAGGCCGCCGTCCCTCCCCACCGCGTGGGGATGTTCCGGACACCGGATGACCACCGCGCAGCCCGTTGACGTCCCTCCCCACCGCGTGGGGTGTTCCGTCCGGAGCCGCCTCTGCCCGTCTGCGTGCCGAGTCCCTCCCCGTACGCCCCCGCCGCAGCCGGCAGGCGGCGGCGCCTCGGGCCCACTGCCCCTCACCGACCAACCGAGCCGGACTCCACACCATCAGGCCAGCCGCGCGGCCCGATGATCCCGGACCCCACCGGGCCCGTGCTCAGTCCGACACCACCTCCAGCACCCGCGCATTCCCCACCGACCGGTCGAACGACTTCTGCGCCGCACCCCCACCCCCGCGCCCGACACCACCTGGTGCGCGAGAAGCCGGCCCTGCGGTGGCCTCAGCCAGCGTCCGGGCCGGGCCCCGGTAGGGCGGTGGTGTGGCGGAGGGCGGAGCGGCGGTAGTCGGTGGGGGAGGTTCCGTAGGCTGTGCGGAAGGACCGGCTGAAATGGGCCGGTGCCGTGAAGCCGGAGCGGGTGGCGATGGTGTGGACCGGGGCGGCGGCGAGGGCCGGGTCGGCGAGGAAGCGTCGTGCCTGCTCCAGCCGCTGGTGGTGGATGAGTCCGGCGACGGTGACGCCCTCCGGCTGGAACAGGCGGTGCAGCTGCCGGGGGGAGACGTGGTGGGCCGCCGCGACGGTGCGGGCCGTGAGACCGGGGTCGCGGAAGTGCCGGCCGACGAAGGAGCGGACGGCCAGGACGAGATGGCGGTCCCGGGTCTGTGGCGGCAGGGCGGCCTGGGAGTCGAGTTCATGGGAGATCGGGCCGGTGACCAGATCGAGCAGAACGCCGTTGAGCCGCGGCGCGTCCGAGGACCGGTAGGTGTCACTCTCCTCGGAGAGCTGGGTGAGGAACCGGGTCAGCAGCCCGCCGAAGCCCCGGCGGCCGGAGATCCGCCGCCCGAGGACACCCGTCAGCGCGCCGTCACCGACGGCGCCGAGCCGGGACCTGGGGATCTCCACCCCCACCCCCACCAGCCGCCGCTCGTCGTCCGAACAGACGTCGTAGGGGCGGGAGGTGTCGAGGAAGTAGAGGTCGTACGGCTCGTTGACACTGCGGTGCCCCGCGTGGTCGACCCGGATCGTGCCACTGCCCGGCAGGACCAGCGTCATATGCAGCAGCCCGGGGTCGGACCGCCGGATCAGCCGGGGTGTGCGGCGGTAGCGCGAAGAGCCGGGATCGGTCGGCCACAGAGTGATGTCGTCCAGGTACAGCAGCCGTTTGCGGGCCCGGAACTCGCCCGGCCGCGGCGCGCTCATCTCCATGGGCGCCATGGTGCGTGTCATGCACTCCTGCCAGAAGGCGAACCGGTCGCGCGGCGGCACGTCGTCGGTCCGGATCACCGCTTGGGTCAGCAACGGCCCTCCCCCTGCTCGTACGTCGGGCCGAGTCTGCCATCCGGTACGAGCCCCGGGCGCGCCGCCCGGCGCGGCCGGGGCCGGGCGCGTCGCACGCCCGGCCCCGAAGAGAGCGTCAGCCGGTCACGGGCTGACGTAGTACGGACCCTTGTTGGTGGTCCAGCCCGTGGTCATCCAGGGGGACCACTTCCCCTTGCCGTCGGCGCGGGCGGTGACGATGTTGTGCCCGTCCCTGCTGACCGTGGCGATCGAGGGCCAGCCGTCCAGCCGGGTGTCCTTGGTCCGGATGGATACCCGGTGCTTGGAGCCCTCCTTGCAGCCCTTGTACTCCGTGATGCCGTAGTCGTCCGAGACCGTACGGACCTCGCAGTCGAACCGCACCCCGACATGCTTCCCCGCGGCAACGGCCGGTCCCGGTACGGCCAGCAGCATGCCGAAGACGGCGCCCGAAAGCCCGGCGACGGCGCCCGCCCTGGTGTTCATACCCATGGTTCCCCTTCCGTCCCGCCCCGGACCGGTCGGCGGACTCGGCCCCGGGCAGAACCGATCATGGCCGAAGCCCCGGGCACGACGATTGACGATCCGCGCCACACCCTTGACCGTACGAGCCGGACCGGACCGGGCAGACCGGGCACCCCTGTTCCCGGTTCGGCCTTCTGCCTGCGGTCACCCGGCGCCGACCTCCGTCCCGCGTAACCGTCGCAAGACCAGTGTGCACGTGTCTGCACAGCCCAATACAAGGCGGAAAGATCATCCATTGGCGCTGGGAGTCACCTGGGACTTTTCTGGGACTTTCGGCTGCATCAACAGACAAGAGCGCGAAACAATCGAAAGAACATTCCCGCAGGTCAGCGCCCCCTGACCACACATCGCGGCAGATCACAAAGCTGGCTGGTCTCTTCCGCGACATCTGATCAGGGCAATCCGACTCCGCTTCATTCCGTATCCCCGACGGCAGGAGGGCGCCACTGCCCACGGTCCGCCCCATTGCGGCGCCCCGCATAGACCCTTCACTCACGGTTAACCCACAGCGCGGCCTAGGTGTATTGCCCCGGGAGGTTGTGGACGGGTGAGCGAGGTCTCGGCTGTGGGGTCTTGAACGGGTGAGGGCCTTCCGGGTTCGGTGTGGATTGCGACATCTCCACCGAACGACAGAAGGCCCTCATGCCCCACCGTAATGCACCCCTGACCGAGACCGGACGGCTGCGGCTGGCCCGGTGCGTGGTCGAGGACGGCTGGCCGCTGCGGCGGGCCGCCGAACGCTTCCAGGTCTCACCGACCACGGCTCAGCGGTGGGCGGCCCGCTACCGGGCCCTGGGCGAGGCCGGGATGAACGACCGCTCCTCCCGCCCGCACCACAGTCCCGGACGGACACCGACACGGACCGAGCGTCGGATCATCAAGGTTCGCCTCGCGCGGCGGTGGGGACCTGCCCGCATCGCGCATCTGCTGGGTCTGGTGCCCTCGACCGTCCATCGCGTCCTGGCCCGGTTCGGCCTGGCCCGGCTCACGCATCTGGACCGGGCCACCGGGACCGTCATACGCCGCTACGAACGCGACCGGCCCGGCGAGCTCGTGCACGTGGACATCAAGAAGCTCGGGAACATCCCCGGCGGCGGCGGCCACAAGGCACTGGGCCGCCAGGCGAGCCGGAAAACCAAGTCCGGCGTCGGCTACCAGTACATCCACACCGCCGTCGACGACCACTCCCGCCTGGCCTACAGCGAGATCCACGCCGATGAGAGGAAGGAAACCGCCACCGCCTTCTGGGCCAGGGCACAGGCCTACTACGCCGGCGTCGGGATCACCGTCGAGCGTGTCCTGACCGACAACGGCTCCTGCTACAAGTCCCACGCCTGGCGCGACCTGCTCACGGCGGCCGGGATCACCCACAAGCGAACCCGGCCCTACCGCCCGCAGACCAACGGCAAAGTCGAACGCCTCAACCGCACCCTCCTGGACGAGTGGGCCTACGCCCGCCCCTACCAGTCAGAAGCAGAACGCCGGGCAGCGTTCCCGCAGTGGCTCCACACCTACAATCACCACCGCGGACACACCGCGCTCGCAGGCAAACCACCCACCAGCCGCGTCCCCAACCTCACAGGGCAATACACCTAGGCCAACCCCTTCCCCATGACGCACCACGTGGAGCAATGACGGCATTACGTGACCGGAGTTAAGTCACGTCGACGGTGCACAACAAGACGGTGAATCAACCATCTTCGCGGGCAGCGGAGCCTTATAGCACGGCTTCCCCTTTTACCGAAATCGGGGATTCCTCGAACACTTGCGAGAAAGAAAGCGCCCTGTCCGGCGCATCCAGCCACCCCCTTCCCGCAAGGAATTCATGCCCCGCCGTTCCACCCCGCCCGCTCCCGACTCATGCCCCGATGGTGATCCGCTGCTCACCGCCGGCTGGTACACCACCGAAGAACTCGCAGCCCTGCTCCGCGTCGATCCGTCCACCCTGCGCCGCTGGCGCACCGCCCGTCCCCGCCAAGGGCCGCCCCATGTCCCTCTGACCGGCCGGGTCACCCTCTACAGCGCCGCGGATGTCGAACGGTGGCTGCGGCAGCGCCGCGTCACCACCGGCACGGGGACCTGATGGCCAACACCGAGAGCATCCCCCTCGGAGTGCGGCTGTCCACCGATGTCGAGCACCGGCCCGACCGCCGCAGCCCCTACCGAGCACGGGTCCGCTGGTCCGACCCCGAAACGGGACGCCGCCGTTCCCTGTCCGTCGGCAAGGACAACCAAGACGAGGCGGACCGCTGGATCAGAGGCATCACCGAAGCCGCCGCCATCGGCATCACACCCGATACGGCGACGACTTCGCTCACCGACTACGGCACAGCCAACATGGACCTGGCCCTGCGCGGCCTGGAACTCAAAACCCACGACCCCTACCTCGCCGGCTGGCGCCGACGGGTCATCCCGTCCCTGGGACACATACCCGTACGCCTGATTACCAACGGGGCAGTCGACCGCACCGTGCACGGCTGGATCGCCGACCAGCAGAGCCGCTCGACGGTGAAGAACAGCCTCGCCGTCCTCGTCCGTGTGATGGAGCAGGCGGTCCGGGACGGGCTCATCACCGTCAACCCGGCCCGGGTCACCGGCTGGCAACGCGAGTACAAGCAGGCCGAGGACGAACTCGACAACCCCCGCGCCCTCGCCCTGCGCGACTGGCCCACCCTGCTCCGCCTCGCCCACGCACTCGTGGAACGTTCCCACGGCAACTACCAGGGGTGGGGAGAGGTCGTCGTCTTCGCCGCCGCGACCGCCGCCCGCATCGGCGAGGTCTCCGGCGTCCGCGTCTGCGACATCGACACCACCAACTGGATCTGGACCGTCCGCCGCCAGACCACCCCCGCACCCGGCGGGCTCATCGACAAAAACACCAAAGGCAAGCGCGCCCGACACGTCCCCATCGTGGAAGACATCCGGCCCCTCGTCGCCGAACGTATCCTCGCCGCCGGTCCCGACCCAAACGCACGGCTCTTCACCGGGCCTCGCGGCGGGCGGATCTCCACCGCCGTGCTGCGCGACGCCACCCACTGGGACGAAGTCGTCACCTCACTCGGCCTCGAACACCTGCGACGCCACGACCTGCGCCACACCGGACTCACCTGGTTCGCCGACGCCGGCGTCCCCGCCCACGTCCTCCGCAAAATCGCCGGACACGGCTCCCTCCTCACCACCCAGCGCTACCTCCACCCCGACATGTCCCAGATCACCGGCGCCGGAACAGCCCTCACCGCCCACCTCAACCCCGTCCACGCACCCCTCAGCCTCACCCTCCAACCCGTCCCCGCAAGACGCCGCTAGACCGTGTGGTCCCCAAATGGTCCCCAAGAAACACCGAAAGGCGGTACCGAAATACTCCGATACCGCCTACGACCTGCGAAAACACAAGTCGGGACGACAGGATTTGAACCTGCGACCCCTTGACCCCCAGTCAAGTGCGCTACCAAGCTGCGCCACGTCCCGTTGTCCGTCTGACCTGGGGTTTCCCCCGGCCTGGTGGACATGAGAACCATACCGCACTCGGGGCCGTGGTCACGAACCGCTTTCGTGGTGCGGCGGGCGGGGGCGAAGGGGTCAGGGGGGTGGCGGGGCGGCAAGGTCGGGGTGGGCCGTGAGGAGTTTGCGCGGGGCCGCCTGGCGCCAGGAGTCGAGCAGGATCGCGTACAGCTCCGCCTCGTCCTCCAGGGCGGCGAGCCGGACCCGTAGCCAGGCGTAGTTGTCGTCGTGGCCGGGGCGGAGGAAGAACTTCGCGGGTTCGGCCGCGATCAGCTCCGCCCGGTCCTCTTTGGGGCATTTCACCCCCATCGACTGATCGTCCTCGCCGAGGGCCGCGAAGATCCGGCCGCCGCCGTCGATACGGAAGGTCGGCATGCCCCAGGCGAGCTTCTCCACGGCGCCGGGGAGGGAGAGCGCGACCCGGCGGACGTCGTCGGCGGTGGCCATGGCACGACGGTACGACGGCCCGCGCCCGGCCGCCCGGAATATCACCCGGTGCGACCGGGGAATCACGGCGCACTACCGCCGTACCGGGGTCGGAGCAGGCCGTCCTCCCGGCGGTGGATGTCGTCCACCAGCTCTCCCGCGAGCGCCTTGATGTGTTCGAGGCCCGCCCGGCCCCATGGTCGCGGCTCGGTGTCGAAGACGCAGATCGTGCCGAGGGCCGTGCCGGTGCGGTCGATCAGCGGCGCGCCCAGGTAGGAGCGGACCCCGATCTCGTCGACGACGGGGTTCCCCGCGAACCGGGGGTAGTCGCAGACGTCCTCCAGGACGAGCGCCTTGCGGCGGACCACCACATGGGGGCAGTAGCCGTGGTCGCGGGCGACCACGCGGGCCGCCGGGCCCGGTGACCCGGCCGCAGCGGCGGCCGTGGCCGTCAGATGGCGGCCGGTGTGGGTGCCCGCGGGGGTGTGGAGCCCGGCGAAGTACTGCCGGTTCTCGTCGATGAAGTTGACGATGGAGTACGGCACCGCGAAGACATCGGCCAGCCGGTCGGCGAAGGCGTCGAAGCCGGTGTCGGGGCGGTCCCCGAAGCCGAGGGCCCGCAGCCGCCGGGAGCGCTCGGGGGCCTCCCGGTCCAGCGGGGTCAGCAGCAGGGTGCTGGTCGGCTGGTAGCTCACGACGGCACTCCGCGGCTCGGCCGGGGGGCCGGGACGGCGGCCGTGGTCAGCAGGTACTGGACCAGGGTGACCAGGGCTCCGATCCCCGAGCTGGCGATCCGGGCGTCGCACCGTACGACCGGTACGTCGGGTTTGAGGTCCATGGCGGTCCGCACCTCGTCGGGGTCGTACCGGAACGCCCCGTCGAACTCGTTCACGGCGACGGCGAACCCGATGCCCCGGGCCTCGAAGAAGTCGACCGCGGAGAAGGAGTCCTCCAGCCGCCGGGTGTCGGCGAGGACGACCGCGCCGAGCGCGCCCTCGCACAGCTCGTCCCACATGAACCAGAACCGTTCCTGGCCGGGGGTGCCGAAGAGGTAGAGGACGTGGTGGGCGTCGAGGGTGATCCGGCCGAAGTCCATGGCGACGGTGGTGGTGGTCTTGGACTCGACCCCGTCGAGGCGGTCGGTGGCCACTCCGGCCTGGCTGAGCAGTTCCTCGGTGCTCAGTGGGTCGATCTCGCTGACCGCGCCGACGAAGGTGGTCTTGCCGACGCCGAAGCCGCCCGCGACAAGGATCTTGAGCGCGGTGGGGAAGGGGTCGCCGGGCCCGGTGTCGCGGGCCGTCCCGCTCCGGGCGGCGGGCGCGTCCGGGCCGGGGGCCGGGGGGTACGGCACGGGGTACGGCGTCGCGGGGTCGGTCAGGACCGGCGGGACGGCCGTCTCCGGTGGTCGTCCGTCCGGTTCACAGCCGTCGTCGTAGGCCATCGAGCACTGCCTCCAGCAGGGAACGGTCGGTGGGGTTGTCGTAGTGGCTGGGCGCCCGGACGGTGACCGCGCCGGCTTCCACCAGGTCGGAGACGACGACCTTGGTGACGGCCACGGGCAGCCGCAGATGGGCGGAGAGCTCGGCGACCGACAGCGGGCCCCGGCAGAGCGCGAGGGCGTGGGTGTGTTCGGGTCCCGCCCGGTCGCCGGGAGCGGCCCCGGTGGCCATGACCAGGGTGAGCAGATCCAGGGCGGCCGTCGGGCGGGTCCGTCCGCCGCTGACGGTGTACGGACGGATCAGCCGGCCCGCGGCATCGTCCAGCAGCGGGCCTTCGAGGGGCAGCGGCACGGTCAGCGCCCCGGTGTACCGACGGCCCCGGCGATCCCGGTGCGCTGCCGGGCCGGGGTGACGAGATAGGGCCGTACGCTCTTGACCAGCATCGCCATCTCGTAGCCGAGGACGGCGGCGTCCGCCTCCCGGCCCGCGAGTACGGCGATACAGGTCCCGGATCCGGCGGTGGAGACGAACAGCAAGGTGGAGTCCAGCTCCACCACCACCTGGCGGACCTCTCCCCCGTCGCCGAACCGCGCCCCGGCGCTGCGGCCGAGGGAGTAGAGGCCGGAGGCGAGTGCCGCCATGTGGTCGGCGGCGTCCGGGTCGAGGCCGTGGACGGACCGCACCAGCCCGTCGGAGGAGAGCAGGACCGCGTTCCGGGTGTACGGCACGCGCTGGACGAGGCCGCTGAGCAGCCAGTCGAGATCCGGGACGGGGCCGTTCGCCGCATCGCTCGCCATGGTGCATCTACTCCTTGGTCGTGGTGTCGTGGCGCCGCGGTTCGGCGGTCGCGCCGGGGGCGTGCGAGGTGCTGGGGTGGTCGTCGGGCGGCGCGGCGGGGCGCTGCTGGGTCTCGGCCGACTCGGCGAGGGTGATGCCGCGCCGGAAGGCGGCCATCAGTCCGGGGTCGTGGACGGTGTTCTCGCCGGGTTCCCGGGGGGTCGGGGGCGTCCGCAGCTGGGGTACCAGGTGTTCCTGGACGCGGCGGCGGGGCAGCAGCGGCCGGTCGGGGTCGGCCGGTGCGGCGTGGCGGGGCGCGGGCCGGGGTTCGTACGACCCGGGGGTGCGGTACGGCTCCGGGTCCGGCTCGGGCAGCCGGGGGCGGGGTGTCGTCCTCGGCAGGGCGGCGGTGGCCGGATTGGGCCGCCCGGGGTCGTCGGAGCGGACCGGCAGGGGTCCGGGGGGCTGGGGGCCGGGGCGGGCGGGCCGCCGGTATCCCGGTCCGGCGGTCCGGGCGGGCGCCGGAACGGTCGCGGGCGGTACGGCTCCGGGCGCGGGCTCGGTTCCCGGCCCCCGTACGGCCCCGGGGCGTACGACCCCGGGGGCCGGGGTGTCCGGAGCCGTACGGGCGCGGCGGGTGCGGCCGGAGGCGGCGGGGTCCAGGGCGCCGGTCACCCCCAGTCCCTCGGGGTCGGTGCCGAGCAGGCCCCGGGGCAGCACGAGCACGGCCTGGACGCCTCCGTAGATATTGCTCCGCAGGCGTACGGCGATGCCGTGGCGGCGGGCCAGGGCGGACACGACGAAGAGGCCGATCCGGCCGTCCTGGAGGAGATGGGCCACATTGACCTGGTCGGGGTCGGCGAGCAGGGCGTTCATCGCGGCCTGTTCGTCGGCGGGCATACCGAGCCCGCGGTCCTCGACCTCGACGGCGAGCCCCGCGGTGACGTACTGGGCGCGGAGCAGTACCTGGGTGTGGGGGGCGGAGAAGAGGGTCGCGTTCTCCACGAGTTCGGCCAGCAGATGGATCACGTCGGCGACGGCGTGGCCCCGGAGGGTGCCGTCGACCGGGGGGACCAGTTTGACCCGGGGGTACTGCTCGACCTCGGCGATCGCGGACCGCAGGACCTCGGTCATGGTGACGGGGTTGGACCACTGGCGGCGGGAGACCGCGCCGCCGAGGACGGCCAGGTTCTCGGCGTGGCGCCGGATGCGGGTGGCGAGGTGGTCGACGTGGAAGAGGCCCTTGAGGAGTTCGGGGTCCTCGACCTCGTTCTCCAGCTCGTCGAGGAGCTGGATCTCGCGGTGGACGAGGGACTGGAGCCGCCGGGCGAGATTGACGAAGACCTCGACCTTCTGTTCGTTGCCGACGCTGGTGGAGAGCCGGGACGCCTGGACGACGGCGGCGACGGCGTGCTCGCGGAACCGGCCGAGTTCGCGGGCGAGCAGATCCAGCTCGTCCCCGTCGGGCGGGTCGGCGTCCGCCGGGGCGCGGGCTGGGGCCGGTCCCTCGCCCCGCCGGATGGCCTCGACCA
The DNA here is from genome assembly GCF_040641415.1 of Streptomyces sp. NPDC020875. NCBI lineage: Bacteria > Bacillati > Actinomycetota > Actinomycetes > Kitasatosporales > Streptomycetaceae > Streptomyces > Streptomyces sp. NPDC020875. The sequence goes on from NZ_JBFADP010000049.1 coordinate 12,659, forward strand.
CGGCCGCCAGCTCGGCCCGCTCCCGTTCGACGGCCCGGCGCAGCCGGGCGGTACGGGACAGGACCGTTCCGGCCAGCCGGTCGGCGCAGATGGCCGCGGTGGCGACGGAGGCCATGGCCAGGACGGCGGAGGCGGCGAGGACGGCCCACAGGACGGTGGAGCGGTGGGGGCCGGTGGTCTGGACGGTGAAGGCGACGGCGGTGGCGCCGCTCAGCGCGGCGGTGAGGGTGGGGAGGACCGCGGTGCGCAGCAGCCGGGGGCGGAGCCGGACGCCGGGGCGGGGCCGCTTCCCGCGCGCCGGACGCCGTCCGCCGGCCGGTGGTACCGGCCGGTCGTCCGGCCCGCCGGGCCGCCCGCCGTCGGTGGGGCGGTCGGGCCGGGAGGCGGGTGCGCGTAGTTGAGACATCGGTGGTCCTCGGTGCGTGGTTCCCCAGGGCCCGGCGTACCGCGTTCTGGGAGCTGTGTGCGGTGGTCCGGTCCCGGGTGCGGCCGTTCGGCGGGGTGGGGCACCCCGGGTCGGTCGGCACACGGTGTTGATCACCGGCCACACACGGTAGTCGCCATGAAGGCGGGCGCGACGGGCAGTTGCCGAACTTGCCCGGCTTTCGTCCCGCTCCTGGATGAGGGCTCGCACCCCAGCCCGATTCCGGGCGCGGGGACGTGAGGGGGGCGGCGCCCGGCGCGCGGGGCACATGCCGAGGGCATGGGCGCGCGGGGCGGCCCGTGGGGGTGCCGGGGGTCGCGCGCCCATCCGGGTACGCGGAAGCCCGGCATCGCGGGGCCGGTGCGATGCCCCTCGGCGACGGGAGACACCGCCGCCGGGACGCGGGGTGCGGGCGGTGGGGGCGCGTACGCCCGGGGCCGCCGCCGGGGGCTCGGGCCGTACGGCCACCATCCGGGGTCATCCCTGACGGCCCGGCGCTCGGGCCCGGCGTTCGTCACGGAGCGTGACTCACTCGGACGAGGCGGAGGCCGCACCCGGGCGACCGTACGGCGGGACGGAAACGCCCGGCGGCCGAGGGCCCGGCGGCGGGGCCGGGCAGCCGGGCGGGGAACCGGGGCCGGGGCGGCGTCGCGGCTCAGGCGGTGGGGGCGACCTCGGGGCTGTCCGCGCCCGGCGTACGGCCTCCGGGGGCCGGGCTTCGCACCGGATCGGGCAGCCCGGCCTCGGCGGCGGAACGGGCCTCGGCGGAGAGCCGGGCGACGGGTCGCCACCAGGGCTCGTCCGGCACATCGGCACCGGTCGGCTCGAAGGGGCGGCCGGGCACCGGCAGGGCGAGCCGAGCGCCCTCGCGGGCGGCGACGCTCACGGTCCCCTCACCGGGTTCCGACCAGGGGTGCGGGGCGAGATTGAAGGTGGCCCAGTGGATCGGGAGCATCACACCGGCGGGTTCGCCCCGCTGGAGGTCGAGATGGGCGCGCATACCCTCGTCGGGAGTCATATGGATATCAGGCCAATGCTCCGAATATGCCCCGATTTGAATCATGGTGGCGTCGAAGGGGCCGTGTTCGGTACCGATATCGCGGAAGCCGTCGAAGTAGCCCGTGTCCCCGCTGTGATAGATCCGGTGCTCCGGTCCGGCGACCACCCAGGACGCCCAGAGGGTGTGCTGCTGATTGCGCAGACCGCGACCGCAGAAGTGCCGGGCGGGTGTGGCGGTCAGCCGGACTCCGGCGATCTCGGTCGACTCGTGCCAGTCCAGCTCCCGCAGCCGGGCGGCCGGGACGCCCCAGCGCTCCAGATGGGCACCGACCCCGAGAGGTACCGCGAAGACGGTATCGGTCGAAGCCAGCGCCTTGATCGTGGGCAGATCCAGATGGTCGTAGTGATCGTGGGAGATCACGACGGCGTCCACCGGGCCGAGCGCGGCGAGCGGCAGCGGCACCGGGTGCAGCCGCCGGGGTCCGACGAAGGCGAAGGGGGAGCAGCGGTCGCCCCAGACGGGGTCGAAGAGGATCCGGCGGCCGTCGATCTCGGCGAGGACGCTGGAGTGTCCCATCCAGGTCAGCCGGAGCCCGGTCGCGGGCGGGCGGGCCAGGTCGGCGGCGGTCGCGGGATGGAGCGGGATCGGCCCGGCGGGGGCCCGGCGGGCCCGCGACTCCTTGTCGAAGTAGATCTTGGCCATTTCCCTCATGGAGGCGCCGGACGGCCGGGTTCTCGCTCCCACGGGGTTGCGGAAGGACCCGTTCTCGAAGTGGGGCGAGCGATGGATCCGCTCAAGCCGTGCTCCGGCGGGGTCCGCGCCGAACGCTTCGGTGCGCAGCGCGCGCAGCCGGGTTCGCAGCGTACGGGGTGAGCCGGCTCCGGACACGGCACCTCCTGGTCTCGGGATCCTCTTCATTATGTGCCGAGGGGACGACAGCGGGGGGTGGGAATCCGCCGCACGGGCGGCCCTTACGGCGCCGGGCCCGGCGAATCCGCTGGTGAGGCGGGGGGTCGTGATTTTCCCCGGGGTTCCGGGGAACCGGGGCGGGAGCGGCCCGGGCCCGGTGGCGGGCGGGCTGCCGGGCACGTGCGGCCGGGGCCGCCGGGGCCCCGCGCCGGGCCGGGCGCACCACCCGCCACCCCCGTCCCGTCGCCCTCTCACGGTGGAGCCGCGATCGCATTGACACGCGTCGACCTGGCTTCCGATACTGAACGGCGATTCAGTCGGGTGGTTGTGCGGCCACCCGGCGTCCCGCCGTCACTGGAGCCCTCACCATGACCGAAAACCCCTTCCTGTCGCTGACCTGGACCGACCCGGTGACGGGGCGGCAGGGGCATCTCGTCGTCGACCGGCTCGTCCGCGGCGTGGCCAGCGGCGGACTGCGGATGCGGCAGGGCTGCACCTTGCGGGAGGTGGCGGGGCTGGCCCGGGGGATGACCATGAAAGAGGCCCTCCACTACGACCCCGACGCCCCCGCGGGCCGGTACATTCCGCTGGGCGGCGCGAAGGGCGGCGTGGACTGCGATCCCCGGGATCCGGCGGCGTACGGGATCCTGGTCCGCTTTCTGCGGGCCGTCCGGCCCTACGTGGCGACGATGTGGGCCACCGGGGAGGATCTGGGGCTGACCCAGGACACCGTCGACCGGGCCGCCCGTGAGGCGGGCCTGGTCTCCACGATCCAGTCCGTCTATCCGCTCCTCGACGACGAGGCGGAGGCCAGGCGGCGGCTCGCGGCGGCCTTCGCCGTGGAGGTCGACGGCATCGGTCTCGACGAACTGGCGGGCGGCTGCGGAGTCGCCGAGGCCGTACTGACGGCCCTCGACCGGGCGGGCACCGGCCACGCGGGGACCCGGGTATCGATCCAGGGCCTGGGCACGATGGGCGGCGCGACGGCCCGCTTCCTGGCCCGCGCGGGGCTGCGGATCGTCGCGGTCGCCGATGTGAAGGGCACCGTCGCCAATCCGCGCGGCCTCGACGTGGAGACCCTGCTGGCGGCCCGGGACGGACACGGCACGATCGACCGGTCGGCGCTCCGCCCGGACGACACCGAACTGCCGGGCGACGCCTGGCTGTCGGTTCCGGCCGAGGTCCTCGTACCGGCGGCGGTGTCGTACGCGATCGATCCGGACGACGCGGCCCGGATCGGGGCCCGCTGGGTCGTCGAGGCCGCCAATATGCCGGTTCTGCCGGAGGCGGAGGCGCTGCTCACCCGGCGCGGGGTGACCGTTCTGCCGGACGTGGTGGTCAACTCCGGGACGAACGCCTGGTGGTGGTGGACCCTCTTCGGCGACATCGGCGCGGACGCGGACCAGGCGTTCACCCGCCTGCGCGGCTCGATGCGGGAGCTGGTGGGCGCGATACTCGCCCGGGCCGAGGCCGACGGCACGACGCCGCGCGCGGCGGCCCACGCGATCGTCGCGGAGCGCCTGCCACTGATCGCGGAGCGCTTCGGCGGCACCTGCTGACATCCGGGACCGGCCGGGGTACGGGTCGCCCCGGCCCCGTCGTGACGGCGGGAGTCGCCCCCGGAGCCGAGGCTTCCGCGAATGGCCGGAGGGCGACCCGTACCCCGGCCGGGGCAAGATCCGCTGTGTAGGCTGAGCCCGTGGCAAGAGTCCGGTTGAGCGTGGCGCAGCGGCGTGAGGACCTCCTCAACGCCGCGGTCGAGCAGATTCAGCGACGGGGCGCCGCGGAGGTGCGGATCGCCGATGTCGCCGCCGCCCTCGGGGTGAGCAACGCCCTGGTCCTGTACCACTTCTCCACCAAGGAGAAGCTCGTCGCGGCGGCGTTCACCCACGCCGCCGACGCCGATCTCGCCCATCTGCGCAAGCTGCTGGGCCGCCGGACGTCGGCGGTACGGCGGCTGCGGACCGCGGTCCGCTGGTACGCGCCCACCGGGCCCGCCAAGGGCTGGCGGCTCTGGATCGAGGGCTGGGCGGTGTCGCTGCGGGAGCCCGCCCTGCGCGAGGTCGCCCGCGATCTCGACCAGCAGTGGAAGGCCGCGCTCACGGAGGTCATCGCCGAAGGGGCGGCCGCGGGCGAGTTCCCGTGCCCCGACCCGGCCGCCGCGGCCTGGCGGCTGACGGCCTTTCTGGACGGACTCGCCGTCCAGATGACCTCGTACGCGGGCTCGCTCTCCCGGGCGGCGATGCTGGAGTGGACGGACGAGGCGCTCGCCCGTGAACTCGGTCTTGAGCGCGCGGCGCTGACCGAAGCCCTCCACTGACCGCCTCTCCGGCTCCCCCTGTTCATGTCCCGCGGGCACTGTTCTTGCTTGTCATGTGCCTGACATGCCGTCGTCCCACCCGCTTGAGCGATCGCTCAAACCCCGCTACGGTCCTTTTGAGCACTCGCTCAAACGACTCCTTGACGAGGGGAGAACGGCCATGGGTCTCTATGTCGAGACACTGATCCGGACCGATATGGAGACACTCTGGGACCGGACCCAGGAACCGGACGAACATCGGCGCTGGGACGTACGGTTCACCCGGATCGACCCGCTGCCCGGACCGCCGGACGCGCCCCGGCGCTTCCGGTACGCCACCCGCGTCCTGCCCTTCCTCACCATCAGCGGTACCGGCGTCAGCGCCGGCGAACGGACCCGCCCCGACGGAGGACGGGTCTCGGCGCTCCGGTTCGCCTCCCCGCATCCGCTCTCGCCGATCCGGGAGGGCAGCGGGTACTGGCGTTACGTCCCCACGCCGGACGGCATCCGCTTCCTCACCGGCTACGACTACCGGCCGCCCCGGGGCCGGTTCGGGCGGGTGGTCGACCGGCTGCTCTGGCGGCCCCTGCTCGGCCGGGCCACCGCATGGTCCTTCGACCGGCTCAGGCTCTGGTGCGAACGGGGCGTCAGCCCCGAACACGCCCTGGCCCGCTCGGTCGCCGACGCCCTCGTCCGGCTGGGCGCCGTCGCCCTCACTGCTGTCTTCATCGGTGTCTTCGCCCTGCCCGCCGCGATCGCGGCGGCCCTGCTGATCCCGCCACCGCCCGGTACGCCGTCGGCCCGCCGCTGCCGACGCGTCCCGCCCGCCCCGATCCGCGACCCCGCCCTGCTCACCTCATTGGAGCGCCATGACCTCGATCTTCCGGACCGCCATGGGGGACGCCGCCTTCGAACGGCTCCATCCCGCCCTGCGCCGCCGGTTCTCCGTCGGACTCGACAGCGGCGAGTCCTGCACCGGCCGGGGTGTCATGGACCGGATCTGGCACGGCGGCTCCCCGCTGATCGCACCTCTGCTGAAGCCGTTCCTCGCCCTGGGGGCGAGCCGTCACATCCTGCTGCCGCGCACCGGCCGCCGGATCCCGTTCGTGATCGAGAACGTGCCGTACCTCGATTCCTTCGGCCGTGAGACCGTCACCTTCGTCCGGACCTTCGCCTTCCCCGGCGGGCCCCGCAGATTCGACGCCACCATGGTCCTCGACCCCCGGGGCGACCGGGTCCTGGACTATCTCGGCACCCATCAGCATCTCGCCTCCGAACTGCTGCCCAGCGCCGAACCGGACGGCTCCCTGCTGATCCGCGCCTGGTCCCACCGCTTCCGCGAGGGACCGGTGGACGTCCGGGTACCCGAGCTGATCGGCGCCGACGCCGAGGTGAGGGAGTCGTACGACGACACCACGGACCGGTTCCGGATCCGGGTCCGGGTGACCAACCGGCGATTCGGACCCCTCTTCGGCTACGAGGGCTCGTTCACGGCCACCTATCAGGACATAGGCTCGTCCGGGGTGCGCGCCGGGCTGCGCCCGGTACGCGAGGAGATACGGGCGTGAGCCAGGAGACCAGGGTGAAGCTGCTGGAGGGCGCGCTGCGCACCCTCACGGAACACGGCATCGCCAAGGCGTCGGCCCGGAACATCGCCGCCGCCGCGGGGGTCAACCAGGCCCTGGTCTTCTACCACTTCGGCTCCGTGGACGAACTGCTGGCGGAGGCGTGCCGACACGGCGCCCGGCAGCGCGTCGAGCGCTACCGGCCCCGGCTCGACTCCGTCGGCTCCCTCGCCGAACTGCTCGCCTTCGGGCGGGAGATGCACCGGGAGGAGCGGGAGCACGGCGGTGTCGCCGCCCTCGCCCAGCTGCTCGCCGGTGCCCAGACCCAGCCCCGGCTCGGCCCCGCCACCTCGGCCGGTCTGGAGCTGTGGATCAACGAGATCGAGAAGGTGCTCGTCCGGGTACTGGGCGAGACGCCGCTCGGCGAGTTCGCCGACCCGCCCGGACTGGCCCGGGCGGTCTCGGCCGCCTTCGTCGGTCTGGAGCTCTACGAGGGCGTCGATCCGGACGGCGCGGACCGGGCGCTCGACGCGCTGGCCGGGCTCGCGGAACTCGCCGCCGTCCTCGACGAGCTGGGCCCGCTGGGCCAGCGCGCGGTACGCCACCGGCTCCGGCGGCACACCTCCGGCTGACGCCCCGCCCGCCTCGCGCACCCGGCTCGTCGCCCCCGGCCCGCCGCCGGGCGAGCCGGAACCCGGCCGGGCCCTCAGGTCTGGCGCAGCGGCTCGTACTCCCCCTCCTCCAGACCGAAGGTCCAGGCGACGCCCTCCTTGGCGGTCGCGGTGCGCGGGGGCACCCGCAGCCAGTACGTCTTGTGGCTGCCGTCCGGCTCCGGGGTGCTGTTGACCACCTCGACCATGGCCACGTCCTCGTCGCCGGTCATCGGGATCCGCCACAGGACACCCGTCTCGTCGCGGTGCACGGGGCGGGCACCGGACTCGGCGAGATAGCGGTCGTACCCGTAGAACTCCAGCATGACGCGGCGCAGCTCGGCGTTCTCCTCGTCCCGTATCCGGGCCGGGTCGAGCGACGTCAGTTCGTCCAGGAAGGCGGCGGGCACGGGCATGCCGCGCCAGGCGTGCAGGGCGAATCCGTCGGGGAAGAGCAGGGCGGGCCCGGAGCCGCTGTCGAGCCGTCCGGCCTCGTCACGGTGGAGCTCGACGGGCCGCTCGCAGATCACCGCCGTCTTCTCGTACGGCCACCACCAGCCGGCGGCGGCGGCGATGTCCGCCAGCGGGGCGAGCCGGTCGCTGCGGCCGTCGAAGGCGGCCAGCCAGGCGGCGTCGTGCTGGCCGAGCACCGCGTCGAGGAGGATCTGGCGCAGTTCGGTCTCCAGCTCCCGGAGGGCCTCCTGAAGGGCGGCCTCCTCGTCGCCGGGGATCCCCTCCGCGAGCCGCTCCAGGATCCCGGCCCGGATGCGGTCGGCGAGGGCGCGGGTGGTGTCCCAGAGCCGGGCGCCGGTCGCGCTCCACAGCTCGGTCCAGCCACCGGGGCCCAGTTCGTCGTGGACCCGGCGGCGCTCATCGGCCCAGGGCCGGGTGCGGACCCGGTCCCGTACCGATAGGCCCGGCTCGTCGCCGAGGGTCCGGAGCAGGACCACCGCCTCCAGCGGTGATCCCGCCCAGACGATCCGCTCCGGCGCGGTCAGCCCGGCGTCGCGGTAGGCGCGGCGCACGCCGTCCTCGGCCGCGGCCCGGTCCGCGGGTCCGGTCGCCGCCGCGATCGCCCGCCACTTGCCCATGATGTCGACATCCTCGACCTGAAGCATCGGTCTCTCCCCGTCCCTGTCGCCCGGCCCCGGCCCGGGACCGACTCTCGTTCGCTCCGCTGTTCCTGTGTTTCCGCTACCGCGTGTGGTGCTGTCGTACTGATGGCGCTGTGCTGTCGCGCTCCGGCCCTCCCGGCGAACCGCCGTCGTGCGCCGTGCCGGTGTCCCGGGGTGCCGCGCGGGTGGATCGTGGTCCGGCGGCGCGAGGTCAGTCCGCGACGATGCGCACCGCGCCCGGCAGATACTCGCGCTGGCGCACGACCCGGTACCAGCCGCGGGGGAGGTCGATGGCGGCATGCTCCTCGTGGACGACCTTGCCGCCCTGGGGCAGATGGAGCACCAGCGGCCCGAACGGCCCCGGCTCGCGGACCAGCCGTCCGCCGCCCAGCACCGCGTGGGCGTGGCCCGTGACCTCGCCCAGCGCCAGCACCATCCGGCCGCGAGGGTCCCGCGGTTCGGCCGGGGCATCGGCGAGATGGGACGGGACGGACTCCTCCGCGACGGGCGCGATCAGCACGTCTCCTTGCCGGTACATGGCTCTCCCCTCGTCGTTCGGCGCCGAGTGCGGCGAACTGAGTTGAACGCTAAGGGGAGGGTCTGACAATCGCCCCGGACGACGGCCCGGCCCCGGCCCGGCCCACCGCCGGGTGCTCGTACCGGCTCCGGGCCGGGCGACGGTGCGACCACCCCCGTCGGCCGGTTGTCAGTGGCGCTTGGTACAACTTCTCCCCATCGAACCGATCACGCGATCGACCACCCTCGGTGTCTGGAGTTCTTCCATGAGCGATTTGCAGGAGTTGTTCGGCCTGCCCGTCTTCGACTTCCCCGACGCGGGCACCGAGGTCGCGTTGCCGCCGGTCGAATCGGTGGCCTGGCGCGTCGCCGTGGAAGCCTACGAGAGCAAGGTGGAGTGGGAGGACGAGTTCGCCCGCTTTCTGACGGTCGTCGATCCGTCCCGGGTCCGCGCCCTGATCGTGGGCGCCTGGTCGGACGTCTACGACACGGACCCGGGCCCGGTCGTGGAGGCGCTGGTCGGGGCGGTGGACCGGTTCCCGGAGCTGCGGTCGCTCTTCGTCGGCGACATATCGTCCGACCAGTGCGAGATCTCCTGGATCAACCAGGGTTCGCTCACCCCGCTGCTGACGGCCTTCCCCGGGCTGGAGCAGTTCGGGGCGCGCGGCGGTCAGGGCCTGGAGCTGAAGCCCGTCCGGCACGAGTCGCTGCGGCGGCTGGAGATCGAGACGGGCGGCCTCGACGCCCAGGTCGTCCGGGACATCGCCGCCTCGGACTTCCCTGCGCTGGAGACGCTGGACCTCTGGCTGGGGACGTCGGAGTACGGGGCGACGTCCGCGATCGAGGACCTGGAGCCGTTCCTGACCGGGGCCCGGCTGCCGAAGCTGCGCCATCTGGCGCTCCACAACAGCGATATGCAGGACCAGATCGCGGCGGCCTTCGCGGGCGCGCCCGTGGTCGCCCGGCTGGAGGTGCTCGATCTGTCGATGGGCACCCTCAGCGACGAGGGCGCCCAGGCCCTGCTGGAGGGGCAGCCGCTGACCCATCTGAAGCGGCTCGACCTCTCCTACCACTATCTCTCCGAGCCGATGGCGCAGCGGGTGGCCGCCGCCCTGGAGGGCACCGGCGTCGAGGTGAACCTCGACGAGAGCATGTTCGACGAGTGGGAGCAGGACGGGGACTGGGACAACCGCTACGTCTCCGTGGGCGAATGACGCCATGACCGCGACGACGTCCGCCCCGGCGCCCCGGCTCGCCGTGGTCGCCCATGCCGAGAGCCGCCGGGCGGGTCTCTTCTCGGCGGCGGCCCGGGCCGCCGGGCTGCCGCCGGTCCGGGTGGTGCCCTGGATCCTGGTACTGCGCGGCCGGGCCGAGTTCCTGCGCGGCGAGTGGGTGCGGATCGACTCGCCCGGCGAGGACCCCTATGTGGACGGGGTGCTGCGCGGCGGAGACGATCCGGCCCGGGTGGAGGGGACGGCCCGCTGGTACGGGCGGTTCGTCGGCGCGGTCCGTGAGGTGTCCGCCGCCGTGACGGCGGCGGGTGCCGTCCCGCTGGACGATCCGGCCGAGCTGGCCGTCCTGTTCGACAAGCGGCTCTGCCACGGGGTGCTGCGGGAGGCCGGGATACCGGTGCCCGAGTCCCCGACGTCGGGGCCAAAGGCTCCGCAGGTGCACGGCTGGGACGATGTGCGGGCACTGGCCCGGGACGCCGGTATGCACCGGGTCTTCGTCAAACTGGCGCACGGCTCGTCGGCCTCGGGGGTGCTCGCGGTGGAGACCGCGAGCGGGGGCCGGGTCCGGGCGACGACGTCCGTCGAGCGCGACGAGCGGGGCAGGCTCTTCAACTCCCTGCGGGTGCGGCGGTACACCGACGAGGCCGAGATCGCGGCGATCGTGGACACCCTCGCCCCGGACGGACTGCATATCGAGCGGTGGCTGCCGAAGGCGACCCAGGACCGGCGGAGCGCCGATCTGCGGATCGTCGTCACCGACGGCCGGGCCGGTCACGCGGTCCTGCGGACCAGCCGCTCCCCGATGACCAATCTCCATCTGGGCGGTGCCCGGGGCGATCTGGCGGCGGCCCGGGCCGCGATCGGGCGCGCGGGCGGCGACTGGGACGAGGCACTGGCGATCTGCGAGCGGGCCGCGGCCCTGTTCCCCGCGGCGCTGCGGGTCGGGGTCGATCTGCTGCCGCTGCGGGACTGGCGGCGGTTCGCCGTCGGGGAGGTGAACGCCTTCGGCGATCTGCTGCCGGGGCTCACCGGGCTGCCCGGTGGCGGGGCCGAGGGTTTGGACACCTACGGGGCGCAGATAGCCGCCGTCCGGGCCCGGGCCTCGCGGGGCGTCCCGCCTCCGGCCGCCCGTACCGCATCGCCGTCGGCGACGGTCGCACCACCGAGTACAGCACCGAGAGCAAGGAACGAACGTGCCGAAGCCTGACACCGCCCCCGGGCCGTCGCGAACCGCCGGGCTCCCGGAGCCTGTGCCCGGGTCCGCCGGGTCCCGCGAGCCCGGCTCCGGAGTGCCCGGTTCCGAGGGGTTCCCGGAGCCGGATATGAACGAGGTGGTCGGCCGGGACGATCTGCTGATGGTCACCCTCGACACCCTGCGGTACGACGTGGCCCAGGAACTGGCGGAGCAGGGCAGGATCCCGCATCTGGCCCGTCATCTGCCCGGGGGCCGCTGGGAGCGGCGGCACGCGCCCGGCAGCTTCACCTACGCCTCCCATCAGGCGATGTTCGCGGGCTTTCTGCCCACCCCGGCGGCCCCGGGTCCGCATCCCCGGCTGTTCGCGGCCCGGTTCGCGGGCAGCGAGACGACCGCCGGGGACACCTATGTCTTCGACACCCCCGATCTGGTGTCGGGTCTGGCCGCCGCCGGATACCGCACGGTCTGTATCGGCGGGGTCGGCTTCTTCAACCGGCAGGGGCCGCTCGGTTCCGTACTGCCCGGCCTCTTCCAGGAGAGCCACTGGGAGCCCGAGTTCGGGGTGGCCTCGCCGACCTCGTTCGCGTCGCAGGTGGACCGGGCGGCGGAGATCGTCGCCGGACTCCCCCGCGAGCGGCGGCTCTTCCTCTTCGTCAACGTCCCGTCGCTGCACCAGCCGAACTGGTTCCATCTGCCCGGTGCCACCCGGGAGGCCGGTGACTCGCGCGCCACGCACGCGGCGGCGCTGGAGTACGTGGACCGGCACATCGGCCGGCTGTTCGCCGCCGCCGCGAGCCGTCGCCGCTGTTTCGCGATCGTCTGCTCCGACCACGGCACCACCTACGGGGATGACGGCTACACCGGTCACCGGCTGGGGCACGAGGCCGTGTGGACCGTGCCGTACGCCCATTTCTTCCTGGAGCCCCCGGCCCGCGCGGCCGCTCTCCCCGCACCGCTGGAGACCGCCGTATGACTCTCGCACCGGCCGCGCACCCCCGGCCGTACCAGCACTACGTCTATGCGTATCCCCATAAAACCGCTTACCGCCCGCTGGGCGACGACCGTCCGGCGCTGCGCGAGCTGTGGGCCGGGGAGCGCAAGGACGCCCTTTCCCTCTATCTCCACATACCGTTCTGCGAGATCCGCTGCGGATTCTGCAATCTCTTCACCCGGATCGGCGCCCCCGACGAGCTGACCACCCGCTATCTGGACGCCCTGGACCGGCAGGCGACAGCGGTACGGGACGCGCTCGGGGACGACGGTCCGGTCCGGTTCGCAGCCGCCGCGTTCGGCGGCGGTACGCCGACGTTCCTCACCGCCGACGAACTGGAACGGCTCTGCGACATCGCCGAGAAGCGGATGGGCGCCGATCTGGCGGCGGTCCCGCTCGCGGTGGAGACCTCCCCGTCGACGGCGACCGCCGACCGGCTCGCGGTACTCGCCGCCCGGGGGACGACCCGGCTCTCCATCGGGGTGCAGAGCTTTGTCGCACAGGAGGCCAGGGCGGCGGTCCGCCCCCAGCGGACGGCCGAGGTGGAGGCGGCGCTGGGGCGGATCCGGGAGAGCCGGATCCCGGTCCTCAACATCGATCTGATCTACGGGATCGACGGCCAGACCGAACGCAGCTGGCGCTACTCCCTGGAGACGGCCCTCGCCTGGCGGCCGGAGGAGCTGTATCTCTACCCCCTGTACGTCCGGCCGCTCACCGGTCTCGACCGGCGGGCCCGGGAGAGCGACCGGGAGTGGGACGCCCGGCGGCTGGCGCTCTACCGCCGGGGCCGGGATCTGCTGCTCGGCCAGGGGTACGAACAGGTGTCGATGCGGATGTTCCGGCGGACCGACGCCCCGGGCGCCGGGGCGGCGCGCGGCCCCGACGACTACGCCTGCCAGACCGACGGGATGATCGGCCTGGGCTGCGGGGCCCGTTCCTACACCTCCGGGCTGCACTACTCGTTCGACTACGCGGTGGCCGCGTCCGAGGTCCGGGGCATCATCGACGACTACACCGGGACCGAGGACTTCGGCCGGGCCGAGGTCGGTTTCGCGATGGACCCGGCGGAGTCCCGCCGGCGCCATCTGCTGCAGTCGCTGCTCCAGGCGCGGGGCCTGGCCGTGGCCGAGTACCGGGAGCGCTTCGGCCGGGACCCCGGGGACGACTTCGGTCCCGAGCTGGCCCGGTTCACGGCCCTGGGCTGGCTGGACGGGTCGGCGCCCGCCGGTCTGCTGCGGCTGAGCCCCGAGGGGCTGGCGCACTCGGACGCGCTGGGCCCCGAGCTGTTCTCCCCCGCCGTACGGGCGCGGATGACCGCGTACGAGCCGAAGTGAGGCCGTCGTCATGGATCTGACGCTGCTCTACCGGGGGCCGCTGGCCTCCTGCGACTACGACTGTCCCTACTGCCCCTTCGCCAAGCGCCGGGACACCCCGGACCAGCTCCGGGCCGACCGGGCGGCGCTGGAACGTTTCTCCAACTGGGCCGCCGCACAGACCGGGGACCGGCTCTCGGTCCTCTTCACCCCCTGGGGGGAGGGTCTGGTCCGGTCCTGGTACCGGCGGACCCTGGTGGAGCTGTCCCGGCTGCCGCATATCCGCCGGGTGGCGATCCAGACCAACCTCAGCTGCCGTACGGAGTGGCTCGCCGACGCCGACCCGGCGAAGCTGGCCCTCTGGTGTACGTACCATCCGGGCGAGACGCCGTACGACCGGTTCCTGGCCCGGACCCGTGAACTGGCCGACCGGGGCATCCGGTTCAGTGTCGGGATCGTGGGGCTGCCCGAGCACCGCGAGGACGCCCTGCGGCTCCGCGCCGACCTTCCGGAGCAGGTCTATCTCTGGGTCAACGCGGCGGAGGGCCGGACTTACGAGGACGCGGAGGCCGACGCCTGGACGGCGGTCGACCCGCTGTTCCCGTACAGCAGACGCCCCCACCGCTCGGCGGGGCTGCCGTGCCGGACGGGCGAGTCGGTGATCTCCGTCGACGGCGAGGGGACGGTCCGGCGCTGTCATTTCGTCCGGGCCGAGCTGGGCAATCTGTACGACGGCTCCTACCGGGCGGCGCTCCGGCCGAGGGCCTGTCCGCTGGCGCTCTGCGACTGCCATATCGGCTATGTCCATCTGGAGTCTCTGCCGCTGTACGACGTCTTCGCCGGTGGCGTACTCGAACGGATCCCGGCCCCGGGGATCTCACCATCCGGGACATAACCCCCGGAAGCGTGGCCCGATTTCCGGCCATGTTCCGATCATGGGCGGGACCTCCGGCATCGCCTCACCACCGAAGGATCTTCATATTTGCCCCGCCTTCACGACAGAATCTTCACCACAGTGGGCGACGGCTCCTGGCGCCGGGCACCGAGAAGCACCGGCTGCAACGCGATGACCTGCGAAGACATGACCCAATGGCAGCCAACCGACCTCGGCGGCCTACTGCGAAGCCGAAGGCCCGGGTAGTCATGGCCGCGGCGCTTCCGGGACATCCCCGGGGCCGCCCTCCACCACCATTCCAGGAGGTCGTTTCGTCATGTCCAGATTCACCCGACGCCAGGTCATCGGGGCCGCCGCAGGCGCCGCCGCGGGCACGGCACTGATCGGGGTCGCCACCGCGACCGCCGTCGGTTCCTCCGGCGGCCACGGCTCGCACGACGTCGCCAAGGGACTCGGCTCCTTCGACGAGGTCTTCCAGGGCCGCCGGATCCAGGGGCTGCCCGCCGAGGGACACGCCGCCAAGTCCCATGCCGCCCACGGCGGCTACCGGGTTCTGATCGACGGCCGTGAGCTCCACATCATGAAGCACGACAAGTTCGGCTGGAGCAGCGCGATCAACCACTACTCACGGTTCAAGACCCCGCTCGACGCCGCGCGGGCCGCGGTCGAGAGCCTCAAGGGCGCCCAGGTCGTGCCGTTCATGTCCGCCGTCTGAGCCGGGAGCCCCTGAGATGACCGTACGGAAGAACCAGGCGAGCCTCACCACCGCCGAGAAGAAGAAGTTCACCGACGCCGTGCTGGAGGTGAAGCGAATAGGCGTCTACGACCAGTTCGTCGAGGCCCACCGGCTCCGCTTCGCCCTCGATATGAACACCAGCGTCTACGTGGGCCACTTCGGCGCGTCGTTCCTGCCCTGGCACCGCAAGTACTTGATCGACTTCGAGTCCGAACTGCAGAAGGTCGACCCGACGGTGTCGATCCCCTACTGGGACTGGACGGTCGACAACACGGCCTCCTCGTCGCTCTGGGCCCCGGACTTCCTCGGCGGCACCGGCCGTGCCCAGGACGATCAGGTCATGGACGGCCCGTTCGCCCACTCCGGCGGCAAGTGGAACATCACCGTCGGGGTCGACACCGGGGTGTACCTCCGGCGCGCCCTCGGGTTCTTCGTACCGACCCTGCCCACCGCGGCGCAGGTCGCCGACGCGCTGACCCTGACCACCTACGACTCCGCCCCGTTCCGGGACGGTTCGACGGGCTTCCGGGCCCGGCTGGAGGGCACGGACGGCTACTACAGCATGCACAACCGGGTCCACAGCTGGGTCCGGGGTCATATGGAGGGCGCCACGTCCCCCAACGACCCGGTGTTCTGGCTGCACCACGCCTATGTCGACAAGCTCTGGGCCGACTGGCACGCGCTCCACCCGACCAGCGCCGAGTACCTGCCCAGCACCAGCACCACGGGGGCGGTCGCCCTCAACGAGAACATGGCGCCGTGGACCAACACCACACCGGCCAGCCTGCTGGACCACACCCAGTGGTACACCTACGCCTGACGGTCCCGGCGTGACCGGATGACGGGATGACCGTGTCCGAGGGCCCGCTCCCGGTACGGGCGGGCCCTCGGACACGGCGTCACAGCGGCAGCAGATCGGGCCGCTTGGCCTCCACATGGTCGCCGGAGCTCTCGCCCCGCAGTCGCCGCCCGATCCACGGCGCCAGATACTCCCGGGCCCAGTGGATGTCGTCGCGCCGTACCTCCAGCGTGCCCCGCAGCGGGGTCGGCGGCCACGGCTGGTCGGGGTCGGCCGGGATGTCGAGCCCCAGTACCTGACCCGCCCGCAGGGCGACCCGGGTATGCCCCTCCGGCGACAGATGGAGCCGGTCGGGGTCCCAGGCCCGGCGGTCCTGCACGGACCGGAGCGACCACAGGTCCAGCACCGGACAGTCGTAGCGGTCGGCGATGGCCCGGACATGAGCCGTATAGGTCGCGATCTTGCCGCGCAGATGGCGCAGTACCGGGATGTCACGGGTGTCGAAGCCGGTGGTGACCAGGACGGTGCCGACGGCCCCGGTCAGTTCGGCGACGGCCCGTTCGAACCGCTCCGCCACGTCGTCCGGGTCGCTGCCCGGGCGGATGATGTCATTGCCCCCGGCGCAGAACGACACCAGGTCCGGGGCGAGCGCCCGCGCCCTGGGCACCTGCTCCGCCACGATCTGGTCGAGGAGTCGGCCGCGTACGGCCAGATTGGCGTACCGGAAGGTGCCTTCCGGTACGCGGTCGGCGAGCAGTACCGCGAAGCGGTCCGCCCAGCCGACGTAGGTTCCATCGGGTCCCGGGTCCCCCACGCCCTCGGTGAAGCTGTCACCGATCGCCGCGTACGACCCGATCCCGCCGGTCATCACTGTGCTCGAATCGTCTGCCACGGCAACCATCCTCCCCTCGGGGATGTGACCTACGCGACCGTAGGGAGGGGTTGACGGGCCGTGATCTATCACACCGTGATCCCGCGACCGGCCGGGAATACACCGCGTCCCCCACGACAGGGGTGTCGTGGGGGACGCGGTGGCCGCTCCGGACGGGCGGTCCGGGGCGCGGGACGAGCCGGGTTCAACGCGCTCGGCGGGCTCAGAGGTTGACGCCGTGGCTCCGCAGATGGGCGACGGGGTCGATGTCGGAGCCGTAGCCCGGTCCGGTACGGACCTCCAGGTGCAGATGCGGGCCGCTGGAGTTGCCGGTGGAACCGGCGAGGCCGATCTGCTGTCCGCCGCTGACGGTCTGGCCCGCGGCGACGGAGAGGGAGGAGAGATGGGCGTACTGCGAGTAGGTGCCGTCGGTGTGCTTGATGACGACCTCGTTGCCGTACGCGCCGGCCCAGCCGGCGGAGACGACGGTGCCGGGGCCGATGGACTTGATGCCGGTCCCGGTGGGCACCGCGAAGTCGACACCGGTGTGGTAGCCGCTGGACCACATGGCGCCGGAGGCGCGGTACGGGGTGCTGACGGCGCCGTCGACCGGGGCGGACCAGCCGCCGGTGGCCGGGGCGGACTCGGGGGCGGGCTCCGCGGCGGCGGGCTCGGCGGCCGGGGCGGCCTGCTTCGCCGGGGCGGGCTCGGCGGCGGGGGCCGGGGCGGTGGCCCGGGCGCCGTCGCGGGAGGCGCGGTCGGCCTTGCCGGTCTCCGCCTTCTTCTCGGCCTTCGCCGGCTTCTCGCCGGTCCCGGACTGCGGGCGCTCGGCACCCTCGCCGTTCAGGGTGAGCTTCAGACCGGGGTGGATCAGGGACGGGTCGTCGCCGACGGCCGTACGGTTGTCGGCGTACAGCTGCTGCCAGCCGCCCTCGACATCGCGCTCGACGGCGATCTTGGACAGGTGGTCACCGGCGACGACGACATAGGTCGTGGCTCCGGCGGCGGTCTTCTCGGCGGCGGCCGGGGTCACCTGGGCGGCCGGGGCGACGGCGGCGGTCACCGGGGCGGCGGGTTCGGCGGCGTGGGCGCCGGTGGCCCCGATCAGGGGCAGGGCGATGGCGGCTCCGCCGGTACCGGCGGCGACGATGCCGCGTGTGATGACCGTCGTCCGGGGACGGCGGTGCTTACCCTTTCCGGGCATGGCGCGTTTCCTCTCCGGCGCCTGCGAGGTGAGCTGTCGGGTTCGGGCTGGAGTTGCCCGGCCGCGCCCGTCGGGCACGGCTTCACCCCGAGCCGTCCGGTCGCCCGGATCGGCGTACTACCTGGGTCCCCCGCTCCTGCCACGTGGTTCGGGTGAAGGAAAGTCCGGGCGGCGGCAGGATTCGGCGGTCCGTCCGGAGTTCGGCGACCGTAAACCGGCCATGTCGCCAGGAACAAGCCAAGCGGTACGGCAGCGACCGGGGTCGATCTTGCGGGGGCGCCGGAGCCGGTCACCCTCCGTGGAGACCCCCGGGCCAACTCCCCACCGCCGGGGGCGTCCCGCCCGGCGGCCCCCGCCACACAACGTCACGATTGTGATCCTGCTCATGAGGAGCGCCCATCTACCCATGAGGCGGGGCATGTTCGACGAAGCACCTATTGGGCATGAATACGGACAGAACCCTACGATCCTCTGCCGGTTCGGCCGTTCTCCGGCCCGGCTCCGGCACCCTCGCGGCACCACTCAGGACCGGTCCGACAAGAAGATCGCCCGACGGAACCGATGTCGTATCGTCGGGTTCACGCCACCGTCGGCGTCCGGGCCGACGGCAGTGACGCCTCAGGGAGCCCTCAGTGACGCAGCAGGTGCCGCAGGTTCCGTCCACCGAGCCCGAGCTGGCCGGGGTCCGCAACTTCCGCGACGTCGGCGGCATGCCGACCGGCGACGGGCGGACGGTGCGCCACGGACGGCTCTACCGCAGCGGCCATCTGGCTCATGCCACCGGAAGCGACACCGCCTTCCTCGCCGGTCTCGGCCTCCATACGATCTTCGACTTCCGCAACGCGGCCGACATCCGGATCGAGGGCCCGGACGTGACCCTGCCGGGGGTGCGGAATCTCAATCTGCCGCTGAGCGATCCGGCCGACGGCGCCGAGTTCTGGCAGGTGGTCCACCGGGGCGATCTGCCCCAGCTGCGGTCCCTGCTGGCGGACGGCCGGGCGGCGGACCGGATGGTGGAGTCGTACCGGACCCTGATCACGGGCCGGACCGGCGAGCACGGGCGGGTCCTGAGGGCCCTGGCCGAGGACAGCGTCCCGGCCTTGATGCACTGCGCGGCGGGCAAGGACCGGGCGGGTCTTTCGATCGCGGTGGCGCTGCTGGCGGTCGGGGTGGAGCGGGAGGCGATCGAGGCCGACTATCTGAAGTCCAACGACCCGCACCGCCGCTATCTGGTCCGGCGGGCCGACGACGCGCCCGCCGGGACGTCCGGCGAGGTGATGGAGCTGCTGAGCCCGCTGTTCGACGCGCGTCCGGCGTATCTGCGGGCCGCTTTCGACACCATCGACTCGACCTGGGGCGGGACCGAGGAGTATCTGTCCCGGGGGCTGGGCCTGGCCCCGGAGACCCGGGACCGGCTGCGGGAGCGGCTGCTCACCACGGCCTGACCGGCGGCGCGGCGGCGCCCCCGACCGGGGCCCGCGACTACTTCGCGCCGACCTCGAAGAGGAGATAGAGGAAGCCCGCGAAGACATGTCCGGCGACGAGATAGGCGAAGAGCCGGATCCAGATCCCCTTGGGGAACTTGCCCTCCTCCTTGCGCTCCCGGACGGGACGGTCGGCGGGGAGTGCCGCACCCTCGCCCGCGGTGGGGTTCTCGACCATGACGGCCTCTGCTTTCTCCGGCCCGGGGCCGGGGCTGTCCCCCGGCCGGGCCGGGAGGGGTTCCCGGCCGGTCACCGGGACCGGTCGGGCGGTTCTGACGGTCGTCGGGGGCCGGGCGGCGAAGCCGGACCGGCACGGGGCGCCGTCAGAAGTGCGGATGGAAGATATCGGGGCTCTGGAGCAGCGTATGGACGAAGATCATCTCTGCTCCGTCCCTGGTCGCGGCGGTGATCCGGTGCGGGGTGAGGGAGTCGTAGTGCGCGCTGTCACCGGGTCCCAGCTCGTGCACGGTGTCGCCGAGCGACAGCCGGACCCGGCCGTCGAGGACATAGAGCCACTCCTCGCCGGGGTGCTGGCGGACCAGCTCGCCCTGGGCGCCGTAGGGCACGATCAGCCGTAGCGACTGCATCGCCCGGCCCGGCCCGCCGACCTGGTGGTACGTCCACCCGTCGGCCTGGGACGGCTCCCGGCTCCCGGCCCTGATCACCGGGTCGTGCTCCGGCGACGACTCCCCCAGCAGCTCGGAGACTGTCGTACCGTAGATCCTGGCGAGACCGAGCAGCATCGGCAGCGACGGCTGGCGCCGGCCGGTCTCCAGCCGGGAGAGATGCGCGGGCGAGAGCCCCGCGCGATGGGCCGCGGCCTCCAGGGTCAGTCCGCGCCTGCGGCGCAGATCGCGGAGCCTGGGCGCCACGTCGGGCAGCGACTCCGGCTCGTCCGGCGGCCCGCCGGGCGCCGTGGATCGGGGGTCCGGGGGGTGGCCCCCGGGAGGACTCTGCATGAGTCCATTGCGCCAGGAAAATGCCTCTGAGGCAACTTTCTTGCCCCAGAGGCAAAAACTTCTCGGACGTATGGCCTTCGAACTGATGGTCAGCGCTGTGCCATGGCCTGTTTGACCAGGGTTTTCCCGAAGTCCCAGAGCAATCCGCCCCCGCTGTGGGCCTCGTCCATGACCGCAGTGAAGGCGGTGACGAAGCGGTCCACCTCCGGCTCGCCGATGATCAGTGGCGGAATCAGCTTGATCACTTCCAGATGATCGCCGGAGACCTGGGTGAGGATCCGGTGCTTGTGCAGCAGCGGTACCACCACCATCTGAGCGAAGAGTCCCTTGCGGGCGGTCTGGAGCATCGCCCAGCGGCCCCGCAGGGCGAGCGACGAGGGGCGGCCGAATTCGATCCCGGTCATCAGGCCCCGGCCGCGGACATCGGCCAGGAACTCGTACCGGTCCACCAGCCCGGCCAGCCGGGTACGCAGCAGATCGCCGGTGGTCCGGGCCCTGGCCACCAGCTTCTCGTCCTCGATCACCGAGAGCACCGCGAGCCCGGCGGCCATGGCCTGGGCGTTGGAGCCGAAGCTCGCGGAGTGCACCAGGACCCGGTCCATGGCGGAGTAGACCTTCTGGAAGATCCAGTCCTTGCCGAGGGTGGCGCCGACCGGGACGTAGCCGCCGGAGAGCGCCTTGGCGACACAGATCAGATCGGGTTCTACCCCGGGTTCGTGCTGATGGGCGTAGAAGTCGCCGGTCCGGCCGAGGCCGGTCTGCACCTCGTCGGCGATCAGCAGCGCCTTGTGCCGGTGGAGCAGTTCCGCGGCGGCCGGCAGATAGCCGGGCGGGGCCTCGTACACGCCCTTGCCCTGGACGGGTTCCACCACGAGGGCGGCCACATCGCCCCGGCGCAGCTCCCGCTTCAGCGCGTCGAGGTCGCCGAGGGGGACGGCGGTGTCGGGGAGGAGCGGGGCGAAGCCGTCGCGGAAGCCCGCCTCGCCGTTGACGGAGAGGGAGCCGGTGGTCAGCCCGTGGAAGGCGTGGTCGCAGTAGAGGACCCTGGGTCTGCCGGTGGCGCAGCGGGCGAATTTCAGCGCCGTCTCCACGGCTTCCGTACCGCTGTTGGAGAAGAACACCCGGTCCAGATGGGGGCTGTACGCGAGCAGTCGCTCGGCGAGCAGTCCGGGCAGCGGCTGGCAGTCGAAGCGGGTGAGGTCGGCCAGGGACGCGTCGAGTACGTCGTGCAGGGCCTTGCGGACGACGGGGTGGTGGCGGCCGAGGCCCATCACGCCGAAGCCCGCGAGCATATCGAGATAGTCGTGGCCGTCGGCGTCCCAGAAGTAGGCGCCTTCGGCGCGTTCGTAGACCCGGTCGAAGCCGATGGTACGGAGCATCCGGGGCAGTTGGTGGTTGAGGTGCCGGGTGTGCAGGGCGTATCGCTCGCCCCCGCGTTCGGCGAGCAGCCGGTTCAGGTCGAAGCCGCCGTCCGGGTGCGGGGGGTCGGCGGCCGTCCGGTGCTGCGGTGGCTGGGTCATGTCGTTTCGGCTCTCCTCGGCTGCCGGTGCGGTGTCGGCGCGGCGCGCGCCGGTCCCGGTGTCGTTCGGTCCCGGCCGGATCCGGTCCGGGTGTCCGCCCCGGGTCGGCACGGCCGTCCTGTCGGCGTACGGCGGTCCGGTCGGCGGTGGCGGCGGGGGTACGGGCCGTACGCCGGTCCCGCCGCCACCCGCCGCTCCGGGCCACCCGGGCCCGGGGCGGGTGTGCCGGTCAGCCCCGGTTGCCGGTGACGGTCTCCCGGGCGGCCCGCAGCGACTCCTTGAGGGAGCCCATGGTGGCCAGGACGGCGGTCGGTTCGTAGCCGCAGTGGGCCATGCAGTTGGCGCACCGCGGGTCCTTGCCCCGGCCGTACTTCTCCCAGTCGGTCTCCTCAATCAGCTGGCGGTAGCTGGGGACGTATCCGTCGCTCATCAGATAGCAGGGCCGCTGCCAGCCGAAGAGGGAGTAGTTGGGGATCGCCCAGGCGGTGCAGGGGAAGTCCGCCTTGCCTTCGAGGAAGTCGAGGAAGAGCGGGGAGTGATTGAGCCGCCAGCGGGCCCGGTTGCCGCCGGAGAACGCCTTGCGGAACAGCTCCCGGGTCTGTTCGACGCCGAGAAAGTGCTCCTGGTCGGGCGCCTTCTCGTAGGCGTAGGCCGGGGAGATCATCATCTCGTCGACCCGGAGGTCGTCATTGAGGTAGTTCAGGACCTCGATCACGGTCTGCGGGGTGTCGGTGTTGAAGAAGGTGGAGTTGGTGGTGACCCGGAAGCCGCGCCGCTTGGCCTCCTCGATCGCCGCCACGGCCTCGTCGAACACCCCCTCCTTGGCCACGGACTCGTCGTGCCGTTCGCGCAGTCCGTCGATGTGCACGGCGAAGGCGAAGTAGCGGGAGGGGGTGAACTTCTCGATCTTCTTCCGGAGCAGCAGGGCGTTGGTGCAGAGGAAGACGTACTTCCGGCGGGCCACCAACTGCCGGACGATCTCGTCGATCTGCGGATGCATCAGCGGTTCGCCGCCCGCGATGGAGACCATCGGGGCACCGGACTCCAGGACCGCCCCGACGGCCTGGGCGACCGGCATCCGCTGCTTGAGCACCCCGGCCGGGTGCTGGATCTTGCCGCAGCCCTCGCACTTGAGATTGCAGGCGTAGAGCGGCTCCAACTCGACGATGAGGGGGAACTTCTCCCGCCGGCGGAGCTTCTGTTCGAAGAGATAGGTCCCGACCCTGATGGACTGACGGAGCGGCATGACCATCTGGCTCACCTCCTGGGGAGCGACAAAGAACGGTGCCATTCATGAAAAGCGGGAAGTACGGCACGAAGAACACGGATGGCTGATATTCCACCGCGTACCGTGCCAATACGGACTAGTTCATGCTCCGGGGCGTCCACGACCACCCGGACGGCGGCAACCGGACGGGGCCCGGCCGCCAGCGCGCCCCGCAGGGTGGCCGCCGACTCCATGTCGACGGCGATCGCGCCGGTGGCCCGCAGTTCGGCCCGCTCGGGGCCCCGGACGACATGGTCGGATCCGGTCAGCGGGCCGGTGTGCACCCGGCGGCCCGGCAGGGCCCTGGCGACCGCGTCGGCCAGCCGGGCGGTATCCGTACAGGGCGTCGCCGTGCCGTCGATCCTGGTCTCGTCGGCGATCACCAGATCACCGGGGTGCATCCCGGCGGCGAGACCGGCGCAGAACCCGGACGCCACCACGGCGGCGTCCCGCAGCGGGCCGCCGTCCAACGCGGCCCGGACCGCGCGTTCCGCGTTGACCGGGCCCATCCGGGTCCGCAGTACGGTCACCGGGCCCCGGGCGCCCCCGTGGTCGCCGCCGCGCAGGGCCAGCCGCTCGATGCCGAGCGCACAGGCGATCAGCAGCGGCGCCCCGGGGCCTTCCGGGGCCGCCGGGCGGGCCATCAGCTCCCCTCGCCGCCGGTCGGGGCACCGGCCGTCACCGGCCGCGCGCCGGTGGCCGCCCGGCCCGGGACCGGCTCGCCGTGGAGATAGCGCCCCAGGGCGGTCAGCGGGAACACCTGCCGGTACAGGTGGTAGTTGATCGAGAAGTCCCAGGGGAAGCCGGTACCGGTGAAGTACGGCTCGTCCCAGCCGCCGTCCTCCCGCTGGGTCCCGGCCAGCCAGCGCACCCCGCGCGCCACGGACTCGCTCTCCCGCTCCCCCGCCGCCAGCAGCGCCAGCAGCGCCCAGCCGGTCTGGGAGGCGGTCGATGCGCCCTTGCCGACCCAGTCGTCGTGGTCGTACGAGCGCAGGTCCTCGCCCCAGCCGCCGTCCGGGTTCTGGACGGACCGCAGCCACGCGACGGCCCGCCGGACCGCCGGATGGGACGCCGGGATCCCGGCGGCGATCAGGGCCGGGACCACGGAACCGGTGCCGTAGAGGTGATTGACGCCCCACCGGCCGAACCAGGCGCCGCTGGGCTCCTGGTGGGAGAGCAGCCAGTCGATGCCGCGCCGGGCCCTGGGGTGGTTCGCCCGGCCCTCGTACGCCAGCATCTCCACCACGTGCGCGGTGACATCGGCCGACGGCGGGTCGATCACCTCGCCGAAGTCGCAGAACGGCAGCCGGTTGGGGAAGGGGCTGGTGTTGTCGGCGTCGAAGGCGCCCCAGGCACCGTCCCGGGACTGCATGCCGAGGGTCCACCGCCCGGCCCTGGCCACCGCCGCGTCGACCCGGGCCGGATCGGGATGCCGGACCCGGCGCAGCGCCAGGATCACCTCGGCGGTGTCGTCGATATCGGGGTAGACGTCGTTGTGGAACTCGAACGCCCAGCCGCCCGGGGGCAGGCCCGGCCGCCGCACCAGCCAGTCACCGGTCCTGACGACCTCCTCGCCGAGCATCCAGTCGGCGGCCCGGACCAGCGCCGGATGGTCGGCCGGGAGCCCGGCGTCGGCGAGGGCGATGGTGGCGAGACAGGTGTCCCATACCGGGGACTGGCACGCCTCGATCATCCGGACCGGCGCGCCGGTCTCCGTGGCGTCCCAGACCGCGAACCGGTCCAGCGACTCCAGACCGGCCTTCATCACGGGGTGGTCCAGGTCGTAGCCCAGCAGATGGAGGGCGATCAGGGAGTAGACGGCGGGCGGCTGGATCCCGCCCCAGCAGCCGTCCTTCTCCTGCCGCTCCACGATCCACCGCGACGCCTCCTTGATCGCGGCCTCCCGCAGCGGCCGCACGGCCAGCCGGTGGTAGCGGTGCAGCATCCGGTCCGCGCGCTGGAAGAGACCGCCCCAGGTGTGCGGGGGCGCCAGGCGCCGGGGCGGACTGGGCACCCGGGGGTCGGTGTGCAGTTCGTCCAGGGGAAACGGCGCCGGGCGCACCGGGCGGCGGGCCGAGACGATGGTGAGCGGCACGATGGTCTGCCGGGCCCAGCAGCCGAAGTCGTAGATATTGAGCGGGAACCACTTGGGCAGGAAGACCAGCTCGGGCGGGACGACCGGCAGGTCCTCCCACCGCCACCAGCCGAACAGCGCCAGCCAGATCCGGGTGAAGACCCGGGTCGCGGCGATGCCCCCCTGGTCCCGGATCCAGGCGGCGGCCCTGGCCATATGGGGGTCCTCGGGCAGATCACCGGCGAGCCGGAGGGCGACGTACGCCTCGACGGTGGTGGAGAGTTCGCCGGGGCCGCCGTAGAAACTGGCCCAGGTGCCGTCGGCGCGCTGCTGCCCCCGGACGAACCGGGCCGACGCCTCGGTGGTCGCCCGGTCCTCGATCCCGAGGAACTGCCGCAGCAGCAGGTCCTCGGCGTCCATCGTCACATTGGTCTCGAGATCGCCCTTCCACCAGCCCTCGGCGTCCTGCCGGGCCAGCAGATGGGCCACGGAGCGTTCGACGGCCCGGTGGGCCAGGGCGGGCGGCCCGTCCGCGAGGTGCTCCCCCACGGCCGTACTCCCCGGGGCGAGTCCGTTCGCCGGGGGGAGGGCCGTCGCTGTCTCGGTCTCCGCGGTGGTACGGGCCCGGGCGGGCCCGCCGCTTCCGTCGGTCGTCGCTGTCATGGCTTCCCCTTCGGTGCAGTGATTCGTCTGCGCTGTGCTGGGGTATGCCGTCGGCGGGTGAACGGGTACTCAGGTCACCTGCCGGCGACTGCGATGCGTATCGGCGTGTAGGTGATGGCGATCATCTCTTCCATGGATTTTCCGTCATAGTTGCCCGGGGCGGGATTGTCGAGGCTTTCGCCGGGTGGATTGACCACCTATCAGCCCTCTCGCCCCGGTGAGCGGGCCCGGCCACCGGGCCGGTGCGGTCGGCCGCGCCGCGGGCCCGGCGCCGACGGGCCGTACGGCCGGATCGCGGTCGCGGACCGGCCGGGGGCGCCCGCTCCGGCTGCCGCCGTCGGCGCCCGCGGTCAGCGCTTGCGGACGACCACGAAGTCGGCGAGGGCGACGAGCTGCTCCCGCACCGGGCCCGGCATGTCGACCGCGTCCAGCGCCTCGACGGCGATGGTGTGCTGACGACGGGCCTCCTGCGAGGTCCACTCCCGGCCGCCCGCCTCCTCGATCAGCGCCGCGCGGGTGGCGAACTCCTCCTCCGAGAACGAGTCGAAGTCGGAACTCTTGGCGTCGGCCGCGAGCAGTTCGCCGAGCCGCCGGGACGCGGGGCCGCCCTCGGCGAGCGCCGCCACGACCGGCAGGGACTTCTTCCGCTGCCGCAGATCGCTCCAGGTCTGCTTGCCGGTGGTGACCGGGTCGCCCCAGATCCCGAGCAGATCGTCGACGGCCTGGAAGGCGAGGCCGAGGTGGTAGCCGTACCGCTCCAGGACGTCGGCGGTCCGGTCGTCGGCCCCGCCGAGTACGGCGCCGATGGAGACGGCGCAGGCCAGCAGCGCTCCGGTCTTGTTGCCCTCCATCTCCAGGCACTCCTCGACGCTGACGCGCTCGCGGTGCTCGTAGGAGATGTCCTGGGCCTGGCCGTCGATCAGTTTGCGGGTGGCGGTGGTCAGCCGCCGGGTGGCCCGGCCCGCCTCCACCGTGCCCAGCTCCAGCAGCACCTCGTTGGCGAGCGCGAAGAGCGCGTCGCCGACCAGGATGGCCTGGGCGGGCCCGTGCACCTTCCAGACGGTGTCCCGGTGGCGGCGCTGCTCGTCGCCGTCCATCAGATCGTCGTGCAGCAGGGAGAAGTTGTGCACCAGCTCGACGGCGACCGCGCCCGGGACGCCGACCTCGGGCCGGGCGCCCGCCGCCTCGGCGGAGAGCAGGGCGAGCGCCGGGCGGACGGCCTTGCCGCCGTCTCCGTCGGCGGGCCGCCCCTCGACGTCGATCCAGCCGAAGTGATAGGCCGCGACGGTGTCCATGGGCGGGGCCAGCCGTCCCACGGCGGCCCGCAGCTCCGGTGCCGACATCTCCCGGCCGCGCTCCAGCAGTGCGGCGATGTCCACACCGCCGGTGCCGCCCGCGCCCGGCGCGCCGCCGGGCGCTTGGTCTTCCGCCGGGTTCGCCGAGGGCACTGTCGGCACGGTCTCTCCCCTGAGTTCGGTGGGTTCTGTCGGTTCGGTCGTCGCGGTGACGAGGCTCACGCCGTCTCCTTGAGCGGATGTTCGTGGGGGCGGCCCAGTTCGGTGAGGGCGGCGCCCGCGGCGGTCAGTCCGCTGCGTACGGCGCCCTCCATGGTGGCGGGCCAGCCGGTGGCGGTCCACGCACCGGCCAGATAGAGGCCGGGCGCGCGGGTGCGGGGGCCGGGGCGCAGCCGTCCGACGCCCGGCGTGGGGGCGAAGGTGGCGGTGCGCTCCCGGGTGACGAAGAAGTCGCGGACCTCGGCGTCCCGGGAGAGCGGCAGCAGCCGGGCCAATTCGGGCAGATAGCGGGCGCGCAGTTCGGCGACGGGCGCGTCGATCTCGTGCTCGACGGCGGACTGGGAGAGCGCCAGGTACTGGCCGCCGTCGGTCAGCCCGGACGCCTCCGTACGGTCGAAGACCCACTGCACGGGGGAGCCGACGGCGGCGAAGAAAGGCTGGCGGAGCACCGGGCGGTCGTAGACCACATGGATGTTGAGGATCGGCGCGGTGCCGATGTCGAGCAGCCGGTCCGGGGCGTCCAGGGCGCCCTCCGGGAGCAGGGCGTGGGTCTCCCGCTGGGCGGTGGCGAGGACGACGGTGTCGGCGTCCAGGGTCTCGGTCTCGGTCCCGACCCGCCAGCGGCCCCCGCCGGCCCGGGTGACGTCCTTGACCCGGGTACCGGTCTCGGTCCGTACCCCGGCCGCCGCGAGCCGCTCGCGGACCAGGGTGTCGTGGAGCTGGCCGAGCGGTACCCGGGCCCAGCCGATGTCGGCGGCGCCGGGCTCGGAGAGCAGCCCGGTCTTGAAGACCATGGCGGCCAGGCCCAGGGAGGCGTCGGCGGCGCGGGCGTTGAGGGTGGCCACGCCGACCAGGTCCCAGAGCGCGGCGACGGTACGCGGCGACTGCCCGTGGCGGGCGAGCCAGCTCGCGAAGTCGACTCCGTCCAGCGCCGGGTCGGCCGGGTCGAGGGCGCGCAGCGCGAGGGCGGCCCGTCCGACGGAGGCGCGCTCCGCGAGGGAGAGATGCGGGTACGTGGCGAGGCTGGCGGCGAGATGGAGGGGTACGGGCAGCGCGGCGCGCCGCAGCCGTCCCAGCCGCCTGCCCTCGGGGCGCGCGGGATCCACCACGGGTACGTCCAGCCGGTCCTGCACCGGGGCGAGATCCGTACCGCCGATCCGGTCCAGGAACCAGCGGTAGGCGGTACAGCAGCGGAGATAGACGTGCTGGCCGTTGTCGACGGTCAGCCCGCCGCGCTGGAAGGAGAAGGCGAGGCCGCCCAGCCGGGGCCGCCCTTCGAGCAGGGTGACGCGTACCCCCGCGTCGGCCAGCCGGAGCGCGGCGGTGGCCCCGGCGAGCCCGCCGCCGACGACGACCGCGTCGCCCGTTCCGTCTCGCCGGATGTCGTGGTCGCTCATCCGGCCTCCCCTCGGGTCGTCGAGCACAGTGACGCGCCGCGGGTACCGGCGGTTGCCCGCGGCGCGGGCGCGTGCGGAGCGGATGCCGTACGCGCCGCCGCGAGCGCGCCGGGTCGGGTCCGGAAAGTCGCGCCGTCCGCTCGAAGGGCGGTGCCCGCGGCGTCCGGTGCCCGCCGTCGCGACGGCGGTGGGGGTCCCTCCGTGCCCGAAGGGCTACGGGGGAGAGCGCGCGGGCCGGGCGTCGCGGGCCGGGCGAGACTCTCCGGACCCGGCTTACGGCCCCGGCGCTCGCCTCGTACGGGCTCGGGGAACCATCCCCGCGGACGCGGGGAACACGGCGAGTACGAGGACACGACCGATCCGGCCGCTGGACCGTCCCCGCACGCGCGGGGACCGCGACGGCCCGGCCACCCGGCACACGTACCGGCGGGGACCACCCCCGCCCACGCGGGGACCACGTCCTCGAAGACGTCGTCTCCGGCATCAGCCGGGGACCATCCCCGCTCGCGCGGGGAGCGCGCCACGGCGGGTGTCGCTGCGCCTGGACACACCGACGGGCGCGAGAACGACGACAGGTCGCCGCCGGTGCGGAAGGCCGGGGCCGGACCTTCCCCGCACGCGCGGGGAAGGGACATCGGGCAGGTCGAGCCCGTAGCCGCCGGCCGCACCGTCCCCACGCGCGGGACGCGGGCGGACGTGCTGGCCTGGGCGGAGACGAGGGCTTCGGGGTGATGGGGCATCAGGCGCGTCCCCTCGGGATGCGGCGGCCGACCGTACGGGTGTCCAGGCCCGACAGGCCGCGGACCGCGACGTACGCCTTCTCCCGGCCGGGGAGCGAGACGCGGCCGCGGAGGACCGCCTCGGGGTCGCGTTCGATCCGGTCCAGCAGCCGTCGGTAGATCCCGGCCATGGCGGCCACACAGGCGCCGCTGCGGCGGTCGAGCATCGGCAGCAGCCGGTAGCCCTCGGCGAAGAGGGCCCGGGCCCGGCGTACTTCGAAGTGGACCAGGCCGGTGAAGTCGGCGCCGGGCGCCGGGGTGGCCGCGTGGAAGCCCGCGGAGCAGCCGAACTTGGCCAGGTCGTCGGCGGGGAGATAGACCCGCCCGTTGGCCGCGTCCTCCCGTACGTCCCGCAGGATGTTGGTGAGTTGCAGGGCGAGGCCCAGGGTGTCGGCGTACTCGGCGGCCCGTTCGGTGCCGGGCGCGCCGGGCTGGGTGCCGAAGACGCCGAGGGAGAGCCGTCCGATGGCACCGGCCACACAGCGGCAGTACGCCCGCAGATCGTCCCAGGTCTCGTAGGTGCGTCCGCGGACGTCCATCAGGACGCCGTCGATCAGTTCGTCGAGGGCGTCGAGGGGGATCGGGAAGCGCCGGGCGGCGTCGGCGAGCGCGACGGCGACCGGATCGGTGTCGTCGTCGGGTACGTCGCCGCGCCGGATCCGGTCGAGTACGGCCCGGGTGGCCTCCAGCCGGTCCCGCTTCTCGTCGGCCGCGAGCGGCCCGTCGCCGATGTCGTCCACCCGCCGGGAGAACGCGTACAACGCGCTCATCGCCTGGCGCTTGTCGGCCGGCAGGAGCCTGATGCCGTAGGCGAAGTTACGCGCCTGGGCTCCCGTGACCGCCTCGCAGTAGCTGTACGCGGCCCGCACCGCCGCCGACACGCCGGTCGGTCCTTCCATCGTCCTGCTCACCCCTCTCCTCGTGCTCGATGCAACACGGCCCCCACGGAGCGCAGCAACCGCGGTTTCGCGGGCTTGGGCGGTCCGGGCAGAACGTCGAATCCGGCGGCGGCGATCGCGTCCACGGCGGCGAGTCCGCCGCCGACGAAACCGGCGAGCAGCAGCCGTAGCCTGCCGTGCACACCGCCGACCAGCGGAATGCCCTCTTCCAGCAGTCGCCGGGCCCGGTCGGCCTGGTAGGCGAGGAGGCTGCGGACGGAGGCCGAGGCCGTCGGTGCGGCCAGATCGGCCTCGGTGACATGGAAGCGGCGCATGTCGTCGGCGGGCAGATAGATCCGGTCCCGGCCGAGGTCCTCGCGGACGTCCTGGAGGTGCTCGACGATCTGGAGGCCGGTGCAGACGGCGTCGGAGCGGCGCAGCCGTTCGGGGGTCAGTGTGCCGCTGACCTGGAGGACGAGGTTGCCGACGGGGTTGGCGGAGAGTTCGCAGTAGTCGGCGAGGGCCCGGTAGTCGGGGTAGCGGCCGACGGTCTGGTCCTGCCGGTTGGCGGCGATCAGGCCGAGGAAGGGCTCGGGGGTCAGTTCGTGGCGACGGATGACGGGGACCAGGGCGCGCAGCAGCGGATGGCGCGGCGGTCCGGCCACCGGGTCGCCGGGGCCGGAATCGGAATCCGACGCGGGTACGGGCGCGGGCAGCGGGCGGCCCGACGCGGCGAAGGCGCGTCGCAGATCGGTCTCGAACGCGTCGAGTACGGCGATCCGGTCGTCCCGGTCGCCGGGGGCCAGGCCGAGGGCGCGCAGGTCCGCGCCGCCCGGGTCGAGGTCCCCGTCGCCGATGTCGTCGACCAGGCGGGCGTAGCCGTAGAGCGCCATCAGGTCGTCACGCCAGGCGGCGGGCAGGAAGAAGGGCGCCACGGGGAAGTTCTCGGCCGCGGCCTTGTCGAGGGTGGAGCGGGTGACGGAGGCGGTACGGGTGACGCGGGCCGGGTCCGCCGGACGGGGCACGCGGTGGCGCGGGCGGCCGGTCATCCGGGACTGCCCGGTGCGGGGACGGCGAAAGCCTTACGGAGCTGGACATCGTCGATCATTGCCGTCACATCCCCCGTTCTACACTGCCGATCCAATCCATCCTATTTCGGACACGCCGCCGGGATTCGCTCCCACGCGGTGACCGCCCTCCCGAAGGGGCGCCGGGGACGGATCGCCCCACTTGCCGTGATTCGGCACCGGTCCAGCTTACGTCGTACAACACGGGGCGCCGAGCCGGGGCCCCGTGGTCACCGTCATCACACCGCACCGGTGATCGACCATCCTCTCACCACCACATGTCGAAACCGGTCCGGCCGTGGTCGGCGGGACCGGGAAGGCGGGCCGCACGGGGCTCGCCGGACGCGTCCGGGCAGGTCCGGACGCGCGAATCCGGGCCCCGGAGACATAGACGCGGGACGACCCCCGTCCGGATGTCACAGCGGGGGGCCGGGCCGCGTCGGACGTGTCCCGCCGGGGTCAGGCGCCCGTCTCGGCCTCGTACGCCGCCAGGACCCGCTCGGTGGGCCCGTCCATCGTCAGTACGCCCCGCTCCAGCCAGAGCACCCGGTCGCAGGTGTCCCGGACGGAGTCGAGGCTGTGCGAGACCAGGAAGACCGTACCGGCCTGTTCCCGCAGCTCACGGATGCGTTCCTCGGAGCGGATCCGGAACCTGCGGTCACCGGTGGCCAGCGCCTCGTCGATCATCAGCACGTCATGACTCTCGGCGGCGGCGATGGAGAACCGCAGCCGGGCGCCCATCCCCGAGGAATAGGTACGCATCGGCAGACTGATGAAGTCGCCCTTCTCGTTGATCCCGGAGAAGTCGACGATGTCCTGGTAGCGCTCCCGGACCCGGCGCCGGGACATCCCCGCCGCCAGCCCGCCGAGCACCACGTTCCGCTCCCCCGTCAGATCGCTCATCAGGGCCGCGTTCACCCCGAGCAGCGTCGGAGCGCCGTCCGTGTAGACCCGGCCCCGCTCGGTCGGCAGCAGTCCGGCGATCGCCCGCAGCAGGGTCGACTTGCCGGAGCCGTTGGAGCCGATCAGACCGATCGCCTCACCCCGGTAGGCGGTGAAGCTGACCCCGCGGACGGCGTGCACCGTACGCACCCCGCGCGCCTCGTCCCGGCCGCGGCCGAGCATCCGGCTCAGGGCGGCGGTGGCGCCGCCCCGGCCGGATGCCGCGCCGCGGACCCGGTAGACGATGTGCACGTCGTCGGCGACGACGGTGGGTACGCGCCCGCAGGGGCCGTCAGCCACGGCCGTAGCGCTCCTCGGCCTTCCAGAAGTAGACGAACCCGGCGACTCCGAAGAGGACCGCCCAGCCGAGGGCGAAGGCCCAGATGTGCGGCGGCAGGTACTGCGAGCCGTAGCCGTCGATCAGGGCGAACCGGATCAGGTCCATGTACACGGCGGCCGGGTTCCACTGGAGCAGCTCGGCGATCCAGGCGGGGTGGTCCTCCAGCATCACCGGGATGGAGAACATCACGCCGGAGGCGTACATCCAGGTCCGCATGATGAACGGCATCAGCTGCGCCAGGTCGGGGGTCTTCGCCCCGGCCCGCGCCATCATCAGCGCCAGACCGGTGTTGAAGAAGAACTGGAGCACCAGGGCGGGCACGATCAGCAGCCACGACAGCGACGGGTAGCTGCCGAACGCCACCGCGACCAGGGCCAGCACGATCATCGAGACCAGCAGCTGCTGGAGCTGCTGGAGCGCGAGGGAGATGGGGAGGGACGCCCGCGGGAAGTGCAGCGCCCGGACCAGGCCGATGTTGCCGGAGATCGACCGGACGCCCGCCATCACCGAGCTCTGGGTGAAGGTGAAGACGAAGAGACCCGTGACCAGGAAGGGAATGAAGACCTCACTGGTCATGCCCCGGCCGGAGTCCAGGATCAGCCCGAAGATCAGGTAGTAGACGACGGCGTTCAGCAGCGGGGTCACGACCTGCCACAGCTGCCCCAGCTTCGCCTGGCTGTACTGCGCGGTCAGCTTGGCCTGCGCGAACGCCATGATGAAGTGGCGCCGGCCCCACAGCTGCCGGATGTACTGGACCAGGGTGGGCCGCGCGCCGCTGACCGAGAGGCCGTACTTGGCGGCGAGCTGCGCCGGGGACAGTCCGTCGTCGACGGACGTACGACCGGTCGCCGTCGCGCCGGCGGGGGTTGTGTCGCTCACGAGGGGAACTCTCTCTTCGAGGTGCGGCGGGTGGGGCGCGGCCACGGGGCGGCCGGTACGGGTCCGGCGCGCCCGGGATCCTCCGGGCCCCCAGCTTGTCAGATCGCGGCGGGGCGGGCGGCCCGGCCGGGACGGCGGCCCCGGGCCCCGGCCCGGGATCGCTCACCAGTTCGGCCGTACGGGGCGGCCGGAGCCCGCTCCCCCGGGCGGGGGAGCGGGCCGGAGATCACTTCAGCCGGCTGGAGGCGAGGATCGAGACCAGGTGCAGCAGGGTCTGGACGACGGCGATCCCGGCGAGGATCGCGATCCCGAGGCGGGTGAAGAAGAGGTCGCCCTGGATCAGGTCGAGTACCGCGGCCGCCAGAATGAAGAGGCTGGCCTCGATTCCGCCGACGAGCCGGTGGAACTTGAGCGCCGCCGCCGCGCGGCGGGCCAGTGCCAGGCCCGAGGAGCGGGGCACGGACGCCTCGTCCTTGACCGCGGCGAGTCCGCTGCGGGTCCGGGCCACGTCGACCAGGTCCGTCTCGGCCTTGATCAGGATGGCGCCGAGCGCGGCGACCGTACCGAGGAACGCCCAGAGCCATTCGGCCCGGCCGTCGCCGAACACGTCGGCGCCCCGGATACCGAAGCCGACCAGCAGGGCGGCCTCGCACAGGTAGTGGCCGATCCGGTCCAGGTAGACCCCGGTGACGGAGGTCTGCTTGCGCCAGCGGGCCACCTCGCCGTCGACACAGTCGAGCAGCAGGTAGATCTGGAAGAGCACGGCCGCGAGGATCGCCCCGGTGAGTCCGGGGATCAGCAGCGCGGCACCGCCTATCACTCCCACCACGACCATGAGGTACGTGAGCTGGTTGGGGGTGATCCGGGTGTTGACCACATAGCGGTCGACCCGCAGGGACAGCTCCCGCATGTAGAGGCGGCCGGCCCAGTGCTCTCCGCTGCGCCGGTCCTTCACACCCTCCGGGTGCACGACCGGGCGGAGCTCAGCTACGGATGGTCTTGGCATAGTCGGCGTACGCGTCCCTGATCTGGTCGGTGGCGAGGTCGAGGTGTTCGAGGATGGTGAAGCGGCCCGGCCGGGTCTGCGGCGCGTACGCCACCGCCTCGACGAACTCGTCGACGCCGAACCCGATGTCCTCGGGGCGGACCGGAAGCTCGTGGCGGCGGAGCACCTCGGCGAAGAGACCGGCCCGCTCGTGGTCGCCGCGGAGATACATCGCGAAGGCGGCGCCGAGGCCGACCTGCTCGCCGTGGCTGGCGGCCCGCTGCGGGAACAGCAGGTCGAAGGCGTGGCTGATCTCGTGGCAGGCGCCGGAGGCCGGACGGGTGTCGCCGCTGATCGAGATGGCGATCCCGGTCAGGACGAGGGCTTCGGCGAGGGTGGTCAGGAACTCGTCGTCGCCGATGCCGCCGGGGTGGCGCAGTACGGACTCGCCCCCGGTCCTGGCCATGGCGGCGGCCAGTCCGTCGACCTTCTCGCCGTTGATCCGCTGGGACAGTTCCCAGTCGGCGATGGCGGAGATGTTGGAGACCGCGTCGCCGATGCCGGAGCGGATGTAGCGGGCCGGGGCGTTCCGGATGACATCGAGGTCGATCACGATCGCGATCGGGGTGGGCAGCCCGTAGGAGCCCCGCCCGTTGTCGTTGTCGAGGGTGGCGACCGGGGAGCAGATGCCGTCGTGGGCGAGGTTGGTGGCGACCGCGACCATCGGCAGGCCGACCCGGGCCGCCGCGTACTTGGCTACGTCGAGGATCTTCCCGCCGCCGAGGCCGACGACCGCGTCGTACCGCTTGCCCTTGATCTCGTCGGCCAGCTTGACGGCCGCGTCGATGGTGCCGCCCGCGACCTCGTACCAGTGGGCGCCGGGCAGCGCCGGTTCCAGCCGCTCCCGCAGGGCCCGCCCGGAGCCGCCGCTGATGGCGACCGCGAGCGTGCCGGAGGACGAGATCCGCTGATCGGCGAGGATGACCGCCAGCTCGTTGAGGGCCCCCGGCCGGATGTCGACGACGACCGGCGAGGGGATGAGCCGGGTCAGTACTGGCACGCGATCTCACGGCCCTTCGCGAGGTCGTCGTGGTTGTCGATCTCGACCCAGGTGACGTCCCCGATGGGGGCGACGTCGACGGTGAAGCCGCGGTTCACCAGCTCCTGGTAGCCGTCCTCGTAGTAGAGGTCGGGGTCGCGCTCGAAGGTGGTCTTCAGCGCGTCGGCCAGCTCCTCGGCGGCCTCGGGCTCGATCAGGGTGACGCCGATGTACTCGCCGGTTGCGGTCGCCGGGTCCATCAGCTTGGTGATCCGGCGGACGCCGAGGCCGTCCTCGGTGACGACCTTCATCTCCTCGTCGGCGAGGTTCTTCACCGTGTCGAGGGCGAGGATGATCTTCTGTCCGTTGCCCCGGGCGGCCAGCAGCGTACGCTCGACCGAGACGGGGTGGACGGTGTCGCCGTTGGCCAGGATCACGCCCTGCTTCAGCACGTCACGGGCGCACCAGAGGGAGTAGGCGTTGTTCCACTCCTCGGCCTTGTCGTTCTCGATCAGGGTGAGCTTCAGGCCGTACTTCGCCTCCAGCGCCTCCTTGCGCTCGTACACGGCCTCCTTGCGGTAGCCGACGACGATCGCGACCTCGGTGAGACCGATCTCGGCGAAGTTGGCCAGGGTGAGGTCGAGGACGGCGCGCTCGCCGTCGACCGGCACGAGGGCCTTCGGGAGGGTGTCGGTGTAGGGGCGCAGACGCCGTCCGGCGCCGGCTGCCAGTACGAGGCCGATCATGCGGGTTCTCCTTCGTCGTGTACTGCGGGCGCCGCGGAGGACACCCAGAAGCGGATGCTCTCCACCAGCACCACAAGGGCGACGGCGACCGCGAACGCCGTCAGCGCGATGGTGAGGTCTGTGGCCGTCAGCAGGGCTGCCAGCAACGTGGTGACCAGGGTCCGGCCCTCGTGCCCGGCGGTCAGCCGGACCAGCAGGCGCGGGGGCGCGCCGGAGCCGCCACGGATGCGGTACACCGTGTCGTAGTGATGGTAGGCGACCGCCGCGACCAGGCCGAAGGCCGCGGGCAGCGCCCCGGGGGCGTCGGCGCGGACGGCGACGGCGAGGATCGTGCCGTACTCGGCGGCCCGGAAGACCGGGGGGACCAGCCAGTCGAGGGAGCCTTTGAGGGGGCGGGCGACGGCGAGGCCGGAGGTCAGTACGTAGAGCCCGGCCGCGGCGACGGGGGCCCAGGAGCCGTAGTCGGCGAGGGCCGCGGTGGTGACCACGGCGGCGCCGCCGAGCAGGGCGAGCACCGGAGCGGCGAGGGCGGGCAGCTTGGCGACGACGGCCCGCCCGGCGCGGGCCACGGCCTCGGCCAGCGGCCCGGAGTCGGCGAGGTCGGCCAGCGCCTGAGCGGCCCGGTCGGTGCGGTGCGCCTTACGGGTCACCGAGCGCAGCAGCCGTCCCGCCGTGGTGTAGCAGGCGGCGAGCGCGCAGCCGATCAGCAGGGCGTAGAAGACGATCCGGGGGGTGGTGACGGCGGTGAGGACGGCGATCATGGCCCAGCGCTCACCGATCGGCAGCACGATCATCCGGCGGACCCAGACGGTCCAGCCGACGCTGTCGAGCCGGTCGGAGAGCGCGGCGGTGGGGCTGGTGTTGGAGACCGCGTCGTGGTTGGCCTCGTTGAAGGAGAAGTCGACCACATGGCGGACGGTCTGGAGGACCATGGCGGCCAGGGCCAGCGCCCAGACGTCGTCGCCGCCGCGGGCGGCGCCGAGGGCGAGCCCGGCGTAGTACGCGTACTCCTTGGCCCGGTCGAAGGTGGCGTCGAGCCAGGCGCCCATCGTGGAGTACTGGAGGGAGTACCGGGCGAGCTGTCCGTCGGCACAGTCCAGGACGAAGGAGAGCAGCAGCAGTACTCCGGCGGCGACGAAGCCGCCGCGGGTGCCGGTGGCCGCGGCCCCGGCCGCGATCAGGGCGGTGATCAGGGACGCGGTGGTGACCTGGTTGGGCGTGAGGCCCCGGCGGGCGCACCAGCGGGCCACATACTTGGAGTACGGGCTGATCGCGTACGTGGTGAAGAAGCCGTCCCTGGCCTTGACCGCCGAGCGCAGCCGGACGGCCTCGTCGTCGACGGAGGCGACGGCCTGCCGGGCCTCGTTGCGGGCCTGCGGGTCCTCGGGGACGGTGGCGACCAGCGAGCCCAGCTCGGGCCGGTGGACGGCGGTACCGGACTCCTCGATCGCGGCCGCGAGGGCGTCGGGGAGCGTACCGGCCCGTTCCGAGGTGCGTACGGCTCCGTCGGCGGCCGGGGTGTCTCCGGCGGCGGGCCCGGTGGTCAGGGCCCCGGTCAGCGCGGCCCGGGCCTCGGCCTGCGCCGTGACGGCTCCGGGGACGGCGGCGACGGGGAAGCGGGGGTCCGTGAGCGCGAGGCGCAGGGAGTGGACGTGCCCGACGAAGCGGGAGTCCACGACCGCGACCCGGTCGGCGGAGGGGACGGCGGCCAGCAGCGCGGCCGTCTCGTCGGGTCCCGGCGAGACCCGGACGTCGAAGCCCAGCGACCGCAGATCGCCCTCGAGCGACGATCCGGGCACGGGCGGACCGGTGAGGATGGCGGTCGACAGACGAACTCACTCCTTGGAACCGAGGGTGTGGTTGCGCGGCGGCTCGGCCCGTGACGCACGGGCGGCGGCTCGTCGGCAGAGGCTATCGGATGTACGGGAACGGGAGTTCACCCGGCCGCTCGCGCCCCGCGCGGTACGTACCGGCCCCCCGCGGACCCCGTCCGGAGATCATCATTGTCGATCCCGGCCGCCGCGACAAACCGTGGCCCCCTCCTTCTTCACGCACCGGACACAAGAGGGCGTCAACGGGTGTGCCGGACAGCCGGGAGAAGCCCTCGGCGGAATGCCGCGGCGGACCCGGAACCATCCCCTCCGCCACCGTGGCCTGGGATCTTCCGCCAAGCCGTACTGAACATCATTTCCGCAGGTCAGGGGAATGACAACGGTGTTCAGTGCCGTGTTGCCCGATACCCCCCACCCGTAGTTCACTGAGGTTCGGCAGGGCGATTCCCACCACGATCTGGAGGCCGTTTTCATGGGGGCTGGGCACGATCACGGACATACCCACGGCGGGCCGCCGCCGACCGGGACGGCCGCGGCCGCCTACAAGGGGCGGCTACGGATCGCGCTGACCATCACCCTCAGCGTGATGGTCCTGGAGATCATCGGCGGCATCGTCACCGGCTCGCTCGCCCTGGTCGCGGACGCCGCGCACATGGCGACCGACGGCATCGGGCTGACCATGGCCCTGCTGGCGATCCACTTCGCGAACCGGCCCCCGAGCACCAATCGCACCTTCGGACTGGCCCGGGCCGAGATCCTGGCGGCGCTGGCCAACAGTCTGCTGCTGCTCGGCGTGGGCGCCTTCCTGCTCTACGAGGCGATCCAGCGGTTCATCACCCCGGCCGAGACCAAGAGCGGCCTCACCATCGCCTTCGCCCTGGTGGGCCTGATCGCCAACATCATCTCCCTCTCCCTGCTGATGCGCGGCCAGAAGGACAGCCTCAATGTCCGCGGCGCCTATCTGGAGGTACTGAACGACGCCCTGGGCTCCGTAGCGGTCCTGGTGTCGGCCGTGATCATCCTGACCACCGGCTGGCAGGCCGCCGACCCGATCGCGTCGCTGGCGATCGGGCTGATGATCGTGCCCAGGACCGTGAAGCTGCTCCGGGAGACCGTGAACGTCCTGTTGGAGGCGGCGCCCAAGGACGTCGACATGGCCGAGGTACGCCGCCACATCCTGGAGCTGCCCGGGGTGGAGGACGTCCACGATCTGCACGCCTGGACCATCACCTCCGGGATGCCGGTCCTCTCGGCGCATGTCGTCGTCTCCCAGGACACCCTGGACGCGGTGGGGCACGAGCGGATGCTCCATGATCTCCAGGGCTGCCTGGGTGATCACTTCGACGTGGAACACTGCACCTTCCAGCTCGAACCGGTCGGGCACGCGGAACACGAGGCCAAGCTCTGCCACTGACCCCCCGGCGGACCCCGGGCGGTGCGCCGGTCGGATGATCGGTTCATCAGTTCGACATCCGTCCCGGGGTTCCGGCGGGCCGGGCCGGGGCACGATCCGGTTTCCGGGGGTCGCGGGCGCGCCCCGTACGGGCCCCGCGCGCCCGGCGCGGGTGCGCCGACAGGGACATGCCCGGTCGGCCGAAGTGCGGACAAGCCGCTTTTGTACGGCAGACTGGGCGGGCCTCCAGGGCCGAGCACCGATGCGAAGGATGGTTATGCCGACCTCACCAGCCACCGCCCCGAACAGCGCGTCTCCGGGAGCGTCGCCCGACGCGTCCGACGCGTCACCGGCGATCATGCTCGAACTGGTCGACGAAGACGGCACCACCATCGGCACCGCGGAGAAGCTCTCCGCGCACCAGCCGCCGGGCAGGCTGCACCGGGCGTTCTCCGTCTTCCTCTTCGACGAGCGGGGACGGCTGCTGATCCAGCGCCGGGCGCTGGGGAAGTACCACTCCCCCGGTGTCTGGTCCAACACCTGCTGCGGGCACCCCTACCCCGGCGAGGCGCCGTTCGCCGCCGCCGCCCGGCGCACCCACGAGGAGCTGGGGGTCTCGCCGTCGCTCATGGCCGAGGCCGGGACCGTGCGCTACAACCACCCCGACCCGGCGTCGGGCCTGGTGGAGCAGGAGTACAACCACCTCTTCGTCGGCATGGTGCAGTCGGCACCGGACCCGGACCCGGAGGAGGTCGGCGAGACGGTCTTCGTCACCCCGGCCGAACTGGCCGAGCGGCATGCCGCGGCGCCCTTCTCCGCCTGGTTCATGACGGTCCTGGACGCGGCCCGCCCGGCGATCCGCGAGCTGACGGGACCGGCCGGGGGCTGGTGACGCGGGGGCGGTCGCCCGCCGGGATCCACGAGACCCGGCCGTGCCCTCCGTTCAGCCGCAGCCCGCCTGTGACTGGTCGCGCAGTTCCGCCCCCTATGCCTTCGGCGATGGGGGGGACCCCCAGCGCCGCCTAGTGCTCTCCCAAGCACCGCCCCTGAAAGGGCCTCGCCTCCGGTGAGAGGGGCCTGCCTCTTTCGGAGGGCGGCCAGCAGGGCAACCAGGGGCGCGGGGAACTGCGCGACCAGCCACGACGGTGGTACAGACCGCCGACAACATCAGGCTGCCGGGCGCGGCCCGGGTCTTTCGGCGACGCCGTGGAGGGCCAAGGCGCTGTGGCCCCCATCGCCGAAGGCATAGGGGGCGGAACCGCGCGGCCGGGTCGCGGACCACGAACAACACCAGGCCGCCGGGCGCAGCCCACGGCGCGGCTCCGTACCGGCGGCGGCCGACGACGGTCCTTACCCTGGGGCCGTGCCCGAATCCCCTCTGCACCGCGTCGCCGTCCTCGTACTCGACGGTGCGAAACCGCTCGACGTGGGCATCCCCGCACAGGTGTTCACGACCCGGGCGAGCATGCCGTACGAAGTACGGGTCTGCGCCGCCGCCCCCGGCCTCGTCACCGGCGGCGACGGTCTCTCGTACGCCGTCGCCCATGGTCTGGAAGCGCTGGCCTGGGCCGATCTGGTCTTCGTCCCCGGCTACCGGTTCCCGGACCGCGACGACCCGCCGCCCCGGGTCGTGGCGGCGCTGGTCGCCGCCCATGACCGGGGCGCCCGGCTCGCCGCCATCTCGACGGGCGCCTTCGCCCTCGCCGCCACCGGACTGCTGGACGACCGGCGGGCCACCACGCACTGGCACTACACCCGCGCGCTGGCCCGGAAGTACCCGCGGATCCGGGTCGACGAGAACGTCCTCTTCGTCGACGAGGGCACCGTACTGACGTCGGCGGGCGCCGCGTCGGGTATCGACCTCTGTCTGCACATCATCCGCGGCGAGCTGGGCGTGGGCGCGTCGAACCACGCCGCGCGGCGGCTGGTCGCCGCCCCCTACCGCAGCGGCGGCCAGGCCCAGTACGTACCGCGGAGCGTGCCGGAACCGCAGGGCGAGCGGTTCGCCGCCACCCGCGAGTGGGCGCTGCACCGGCTCGGCGAACCGCTCGGTCTGGAGGTGCTCGCCCGGCACGCGGCGGTCTCGCCGCGGACGTTCTCCCGGCGTTTCGTCAAGGAGACCGGCTACACCCCGATGCAGTGGGTGACCAGGGCCCGGGTCGACCGGGCCCGGGAGCTGCTGGAGCGGTCGGAGCTGAGCGTCGAGCAGATCGCCGCCGAGGTCGGACTCGGTACCGGCGCCAATCTGCGGCTGCACTTCCAGCGCGTCCTCGGTACGACTCCGAGCGAGTACCGGCGCACCTTCGCCGGGGGCGAGTGAGCCGGGCCGGTGCGCCGGGGCCGGGTGTCACGATCCTTGCGGATCGTGGCGGTCGTGCCGCTGTCCGCGTCCGGTCCGGCCGACGAACCTGGACGGGACGACGGAAACACCGGGACACCGGGACGAGGGGACATAGCCATGACTCGTATCGCCATCAATGGATTCGGCCGGATCGGACGCAATGTGCTGCGCGCCCTGCTGGAGCGGGAGAGCGAGCTGGAGGTGGTCGCGGTCAACGACCTCACCGAGCCTGCCGTACTCGCCCGGCTGCTGGCCTTCGACACCACGGCGGGCCGGCTCGGCCGCCCCGTCACCGTCGACGGCGACACCCTCGTGGTCGACGGCCGCCGGATCCGGGTGCTCGCCGAACGCGAGCCCGTGAAGCTGCCCTGGGGCGAGCTGGGCATCGATGTCGTCCTGGAGGCCACCGGCCGTTTCACCTCGGCGGCGGCGGCCCGGGCCCATCTGATCGCGGGCGCGTCGAAGGTCCTGGTCGGGGCGCCGTCGGACGGGGCCGACATCACCCTGGCGTACGGCGTCAACTCCGACGCCTACGACCCGGCGGCGCACACCATCGTCTCCAACGCCTCCTGCACCACCAACGCGCTCGCCCCGCTGGCCGCCGTCCTCGACGGGCTCGCCGGGATCGAGCACGGCTTCATGACGACGGTGCACGCCTACACCCAGGAGCAGAACCTGCAGGACGGCCCGCACCGCGATCCGCGCCGGGCGCGGGCCGCCGGGGTCAATATCGTGCCGACGACGACCGGTGCTGCCAAGGCGATCGGACTCGTCCTGCCGAACCTCGACGGGAAGCTGTCGGGCGACTCGATCCGGGTCCCGGTCCCGGTCGGCTCGATCGTCGAACTGAATACGACCGTGGCCCGCGATGTGACGCGCGAGGAGGTCCTGGCCGCCTATCGCACGGCGGCGGACGGCCCGCTGGCGGGGATCCTGGAGTACTCGGAGGACCCGCTGGTCTCCTCCGACATCACCGGCAACCCGGCGTCCTCGATCTTCGACTCGGCCCTCACCCGGGTCGACGGGCGCCACATCAAGGTGGTCGCCTGGTACGACAACGAGTGGGGCTTCTCGCACCGGGTGATCGACACCCTGGAGCTGCTCGCCCGGGGCTGAACCCGTCCGGGCCGCGGGGAGTCGCCGGGGGGCGTGTCGCCGGGCCGGTTCAGAACCGGCCCAGCGGCAGCTCCGCCCAGATCACCTTGCCTCCGGAGGCAGTGTGCTCGACATCGCAGCGTCCCCCGGCCTCCCGGGTGACCTCCCGTACCAGCAGCAGCCCCCGGCCGCCGGTCTGGCCCCACTCGGCCTCCAGCGCCGTGGGCCGGTAGGGGTGGTTGTCCTCGACCGAGACCCTGACCAGGTTCCGGCCGAGCGCCACCTCGACGACCAGCTCGGGCGAGAGCAGTACGGCGTGTTTGACCACATTGGTGACCAGCTCGGAGACGATCAGCAGCAGTCCCTGTACGGTGTCGCCGACCGCGCCCCACAGGGGGACGCCCTGCCGTTCGAGCAGCTCCCGGACCGCGCGTCTGGCCTCGGGGACCGAGGATTCGACGGTCGGCGCGGTGAAGCGCCAGACCCCCTCCCCGGCCACGGGGCCCCCGTACGGTTCCGCGGGCCGGACCGGCACGCTGCCGCGGCTCTCCATCGATCGACTCCCACCCATGGCGCTGCGCCATGTCCGCTGCCCACTGACTCCGGGGGGACCAGTGTCGCGGGGCGCCGGTACCCGCCGCCGGGCTGACCGGAAGTCATTGTCAATCGACGGCTTTTGACCGGGTCGGTACGACCCCGGCGGCCGGGGGGCCGTCCCTGACCGTATCCCCGGTCAGAACCTCCGCGGGTCGCCGGGTTCGCCGGGTTCGGTGACCAACTGGACGATCCGGCGCCCGCCGACGCCGATGGCGATCAGGCCCAGACCGTCGAAGAGAAGCGCGAGGGAGAAGAAGAGCCCGAGCACATAGCGGCTGCTCTCCGGCCAGTTCGCCAGCACCAGGATGCCCAGGACCAGGCCCACGGCCCCCTGGAAGAGCATCCAGCCGAACTGCGGGCCCCGGACCACCAGACTGCCCATCAGCCGGAAGAGCCCGCCGGTGAGGAAGAGCAGGGCCGCGAAGAGGGTCAGGGTCTCGGCGGAGCCGGTGGGATGGCGGATCACCACGATCCCGGCGGCGATGTTCAGGGCGGCGACCACCACGGCCAGCCAGAAGTAGTCGCTGCCCCGGGACTGGACCGCGTGCACCAGGCCGACGAGCCCGCCGATCAGCAGCAGCCAGCCGAAGAGCAGCATCGACGTCAGGGTCGCGACGCCGGTGTAGACGAGCCCGACGATCCCGGCGAGTACCAGGATCGAGCCGAGCACGGTGAGCAGACCGAAGCTCCGCTTCAGCTTCCGGGGCTCCGTCGGCCCGGGATCGCGGGTGGTACCGGACATGGCGTTCCGCCTCCTCGCACCCCTTCCTGATCGTAGGCCCGGCCGGGGCGGATAGCATCCGGCGCATGGAGACGACCGGCTCGGTACCGGAGCCCCGGATCGGGTGCGGCATCGCCGACGGCGTGGCGACGGTCGTGATCGACCGCCCGGCGAAGCGGAA
Organism: Streptomyces sp. NPDC020875; assembly: GCF_040641415.1. Taxonomy (NCBI): domain Bacteria; kingdom Bacillati; phylum Actinomycetota; class Actinomycetes; order Kitasatosporales; family Streptomycetaceae; genus Streptomyces; species Streptomyces sp. NPDC020875. The sequence continues at coordinate 57,066 of NZ_JBFADP010000049.1, forward strand.
CGCCATGACGACCGGGATGTGGCGGGCGCTGCCCCCGCTGCTGGAGCGGCTGGCGGCGGATCCCGCCGTACGGGTGATGGTCCTGACGGGTGAGGGCGGGACGTTCTGCGCGGGCGCGGACATCGCGTCCCTGCGCGACGGGGAGACCGACGCGACCGCCCCGACCGAGGCGGCCGGGGCGGAGCCGACCCCGCAGGAGCTGGCCGTTCTCGCCGAAGAGACACTGGCCGCCTTCCCCAAACCGGCCCTGGCCGAGATCCGCGGCTACTGCGTCGGCGGCGGCTGTCAGCTCGCCGCCGCGTGCGATCTGCGGTTCGCCGCGTCGGACGCCCGGTTCGGGGTGACCCCGGCCCGGCTCGGCGTGGTCTATCCACCGTCCGCCACCCGGCGGCTGGTGAAGCTGGTGGGCCCGTCGGCCGCCAAGTACCTGCTGTTCTCGGGCGAGCTGATCGACAGCGCGAGGGCGCTGCGGACCGGACTGGTGGACGAGGTGCTGCCCCCTGAGGAGCTGGGCCCCCGGGTGGCCGCCTTCGCCCGGACCCTGGCCGCCCGCTCCCGGCTCACCCAGGCCGCGGCGAAGGAGTTCGTGGCGGGGCGTACGGACCGGGCGGACCACTGGGCCGCGATCGCGGCCGAGCAGGCCCGCCCGGGCGGCGACACCGCGGAGGGGGTCGCCGCCTTCCTGGAGGGCCGTACGCCCCGCTTCACCTGGACGGTCTGAGACCGGGGCGCCGTACGGCCGGACCGGCTCAGGACAGCGCGGCACCGGTCTCCTCGCGCCACCGCCGGACGAGGTGCGCGGGCGCCTTGTCGGGCGAGCCCGCGTCGTACGGCGGCTGCGGGTCGTACTCGGTGAGCAGCTGGACGGACTGGGCCAGTTCGTCGCCGCCGATCCGGCCGAGCAGATGAAGCGCCATATCGATTCCGGAGGAGACCCCGGCGGCGGTGACGTACTTGCCGTCGAAGACGACCCGTTCCTTCGAGGGCTCGGCGCCCAGCGCCGCGAGGTCGTCCATGGCGAGCCAGTGCGTGGTGGCCCGGCGGCCCTTCAGCAGTCCGGCGGCGCCCAGTACCAGGGAGCCGGTGCAGACCGAGGTGGTCCAGGTCGAAGTCCGGTCGACGGCGCGGAGCCAGTCGGTGATCTCCGCGTCCGCCATCGCGGCCCGGTCACCCGGACCGCCGGGGACCAGCACGATGTCCGGATCGGTGACCTGGGCGAGGGTACGGTCCGCGACGAGGGCGAGGGAGCGCTGGTCGCCCCGTACGGGACCGGTCTCCTTGCCGACGAAGACGGTCTCGGCGCCGGGCAGCCGCCCGAGGAGTTCATAGGGGCCGACGGCGTCGAGGGTGGTGAAGTTGTCGTAGAGCAGTACGGCGATCTTCATGGCACGGCCTTTCGGAATATAAATACGGACATATCGCGGAATGGACGTGGACGTCTGGAGGGCGTCACGCCTGAAGGAAGGACAGGAACGGCGGGAAGGCGCCAGGGCCGGGGCGCTCAGCGGGCGAGCGGGGCGTGGAAGCGGCGCCGGTACTCCGCCGGTGGCGTACCGAGGCTCCGGACGAACGCGCGGCGCATCGCCTCCGGGGTGCCGTAGCCGCTGGCCCGGGAGACCTCCTCCACGCCGTGCGGGGTCTCCTCCAGCAGCCGCCGGGCGTGTTCCAGCCGTACGCGCTCCACATAGCGGCCGGGCGTGACCCCGGTCTCGGCGTGGAAGGCGCGGGCGAAGTGGCGCGGGGAGAGCCGGGCCCGGGCGGCGAGAGCGTCGACGGAGAGATCGCCGTCCGGGTGTTCGGCGACCCACCGCTGAAGGTCGCGCAGGGGTTCGCGACGGGCGGTCTGCGCCGCCAGCAGGGCGCTGAACTGGGCCTGGTTCCCCGGGCGGCGCAGAAAGACCACCAGATGGCGGGCGACGGCGAGGGCGGCGGCCCGGCCGTGGTCCTCCTCGACCAGGGCCAGGGCGAGATCGATTCCGCTGGTCACCCCGGCGGAGGTGGCGATCCGGCCGTCGCGGACGAAGATGGGTTCGGGGTCGACGTCGACCTTCGGATGGCGTCGGGCGAAGTCGTCGCAGAACGCCCAGTGGGTGGTGGCCCGGTGACCGTCGAGGAGCCCGGCGGCGGCCAGCAGGAAGGACCCGGTACAGACGGACATCAGCCGTTCGGCGTCCGCCGCGCGCTCCCCCAGCCAGCCGACGACCTCGGGGGCGCTGTCGACGGAGTCGGCGCCGCCGGGAACGACGAGGGTGTGCGGGACGGGCGCGGATTCGAGGTCGGTATCGGGGACCAGGGTCAGCCCGCTGCCGGTTCTGACCGGCCGCCCGCCGGGTGAGGCGGTACTCACGGGATAGGCCGACTCGTCTCCGACGGCCCAGCCCGCTCCGGCGAAGACCTCGACGGGGCCGGTCACATCGAGGCTCTGGACGCCGTCGTAGAGGACGACGAGTACGGGGCGCTGGGTCATGTGTCCATCCTCGGCACGGCCGCGGGTAGCCGCAATGACCAGTCCCCCACCTTTCCTGCCATCCCTTGCGCCTCTCCCGGCTGCGCCCGGCGGCCTGCTGTTGGTCGCGGCCCGTCAGTGGCTGGTCGCGCAGTCCCGCCCCCTGTGCATTAGCTCTCCCTAGCCCTGCCCAAATACCCGGGTCCCGCCCGGCGACCGGGGCGCTGTCGGCGGTCTGCGGCCCGCCTGTGGCTGGTCGCGCAGTTCCCCGCGCCCCTGAACACCTCCGCCTGACCCTTCCTTGCGAAGGAAGCCCGGCAGCTCTGAGGCCGGCACCCTCCTCAGGGGCAGTGCTCGGGAGAGCATTTAGGGGCGCGGGGAACTGCGCGACAAGCCACGACGCTGGTGCGGACCGCGAACAACATCAGGGCGCCGAGCGGAACCCGGGTCCGGGGGCCTCACCCGAAGGGCCAAGGCGCTGGGGGTCCCCCCATCGCCGAAGGCATAGGGGGAGGAACTGCGCGACCAGCCACAGGCGGGCCGCAGGCCGCCGACAAGATCAGGCTGCCGGGCGCGGCCCGGGTCCGGGGGCCTCACCCGGAGAGCCAAGGACTTGGTGGGGGTCAGTGCCAGGTCGCGGGGGCGGCGCCCCAGTGGCCCGGGGGGTGGCTCCAGGTGCGGGGCGCGCCCGCGTAGTGGACCGGGGGCAGGGCGTGCCGGAGCGGGCCGTACGGCGAGGGGGTGACGGTCAGCCAGGGCGCGGGGTCCGGCGGCGGGACGGTGGCCGGGGGCGGGTCGAGCGGTGGGCGGATACCGGTGAGCAGCCAGTCGGCGGTGGCGGCCAGGGAGAGTTGGATCAGCCGTCCGGCGCCGGTGCTCTGCCGGTCGGTCAGGGCGCGCAGTACGGCCGCCGCGAGGAGGTAGCCGGTGCCGTGGTCGAGGGCCTGGGCGGGGAGGACGCCGGGGCGGTCGCCGCCCGCCGCCTCCACGACGGCGATCCCGGTGGCGGCCTGGACCAGGCTGTCGAAGCCGCGGCGTCCGGCCAGCGGGCCCCGGTCGCCCCAGGCGTCGAGGCGGGCCACGATCAGTCCGGGGCGGCGGGCGGCGAGTTCGGCCGGGCCGAGGCCGAGGGCGTCGAGCGCGCCGGGCCGGTAGCCGGTGACGACGACGTCGGCGGAGTCGAGGAGTCCGTCGAAGACGTACCGGTCGCAGGGGTCGGTCAGATCGAGCAGCGCCGACCGTTTGCCGAGCCCGGTGTCGGCGTGGGCGTCGGGGTCCTCGGGCAGTCGGGGCGGGTCGACGCGCAGGACGTCGGCGCCGAGGAGGGCGAGGGTGCGGGTGGCGACGGGCCCGGCGATGACCCGGGTGAGATCGAGGACGCGTACGCCGTCGGCGGGGAGCGCGGCGGGCGGCAGGGGCCGGGGGTCGCCGCCGGGCAGCGCCTCGATCCCGGCCAGGGGCGGAACGCCGGGGGTACGGGCGGGCGACGGTACGGGCCCGGGTGCGACGGCGACCGCGAGGCCGCCCGCCGCGTAGACGGCCTCCTGGGCCTCCAGGGCCGTACGGGAGGCGAGTTCCGCCGCGACGGCCCCGGTCAGCGCCTGGTCGCCGGTGCGGGCACCGGCGCCGGTGCCGGGATCGGGGATGCCGAGGGCGGTCAGGAGCCGGGCGCGGTGGTGGGGGTAGTTGGCGTGGGTGCGGACCCAGCCGTCGCGGGCGGGCCAGAAGCCGGAGAGCGGGGCGAAGGACGTCGGGGTCCGGCCGTCGATCCGCAGCTGCCGCTCGCTCACGAAGGCGGTGGCGACGGCGGCCTCGTGGATCCGGACGGCCGGGGCCGGTGTCCCGGAGCGCCGGGCCAGCAGTTCGGCCGCCGCGACGGAGCAGACGCCGACACAGGCCCGGGCCAGTTCCAGGACCGGCAGCCGGGCGGCGAGGGCGCCGGGGGCCGGTTCGTACGTCACCGGTTCCGTGAGCGGCCCGCCCCCGATCGCCGTCCAGGCGGCCGCCGTGGCCGGGTCCGTGGTCGTACCGCCGGCCCGTCCGGGCCGTTTCCGCCGATGAGTGGTCATGGCGTCCAGTCTCCCGCCCGCCGGGGTGCCCGGGGCGGCGGCGGCGACCCGGAAGGGGCTTCTCCGGCGGCGCGGGCCCGGCGGAAGCGGGCCGTTTGGCACAATGCAGACGCAAGCACAGCCAGCAGCAGAAGGCGAGTCGGGGAACCGTGACGATGTCCATCGAAGGCAGGATCGCCGAAGAGCTCGGCGTACGGGAACGGCAGGTCAGGGCAGCCGTGGAGCTGCTGGACGGCGGGTCGACCGTGCCCTTCATCGCGCGGTACCGCAAAGAGGCGACCGAGATGCTCGACGACGCCCAGTTGCGCACCCTGGAGGAGCGGCTGCGGTATCTGCGGGAGCTGGAGGAGCGCCGGTCGGCGATCCTGGACTCCGTACGGGAGCAGGGCAAGCTGGACGAGGCGCTGGAGGCCCGGATCCTGGCCGCCGACACCAAGGCACGGCTGGAGGACATCTATCTGCCGTTCAAGCCGAAGCGGCGGACGAAGGCGCAGATCGCCCGGGAGGCCGGTCTCGAACCACTGGCCGAGGGCCTGTTGACGGACCCGTCGGTGGAGCCGGTGGCCGCCGCCGCGGCGTTCGTGGACGCGGAGAAGGGTGTCGCTGATCCGGCCGCCGCGCTGGAGGGCGCCCGGGCGATCCTCACCGAGCGGTTCTCCGAGGACGCCGACCTGATCGGTGAGCTGCGTGAGCGCATGTGGTCCCGGGGGCGGCTGGCGTCGAAGGTCCGCGAGGGCAAGGGCGACGCGACCCAGGGTCCGGCGGCCAAGTTCGCCGACTACTTCGACTTCGCGGAGCCCTTCACGGAGCTGCCATCGCACCGGGTGCTGGCGCTGCTGCGGGGCGAGAAGGAGGAGGTGCTGGACCTGGCGCTGGAGCCGGACGCGCCCTCCGACGACCCGGGCCCGACGGCGTACGAGAACGCGATCGCCCACCGCTTCGGGGTGGCCGACCGGGGCCGTCCGGGCGACAAGTGGCTCGGGGACACCGTCCGCTGGGCGTGGCGGACCCGGATCCAGGTCCATCTCGGGATCGATCTGCGGCTGCGGCTGCGGACGGCCGCCGAGGACGAGTCCGTCCGGGTGTTCGCGGCCAATCTGCGGGATCTGCTGCTGGCGGCGCCCGCGGGGACCCGGGCCACGCTCGGGCTCGACCCCGGTTTCCGGACCGGTGTGAAGGTGGCGGTGGTCGACGCGACGGGCAAGGTGGTGGCCGTCGACACGATCCATCCGCACGTACCGGCGAACCGCTGGGACGAGTCCCTGGCGACGCTGGCCCGGCTGGCGAAGGAGTACGCGGTCGAACTGGTCGCAATCGGCAACGGCACCGCGTCCCGGGAGACGGACAAGCTGGCGGCCGATCTGATCGCCCGCCACCCGGAGCTGGGGCTGACGAAGGTGATGGTCTCGGAGGCGGGGGCGTCGGTCTACTCGGCGTCCGCGTTCGCCTCCCAGGAGCTGCCCGAACTGGATGTCTCCCTGCGCGGGGCGGTGTCGATCGCCCGGCGGCTCCAGGACCCGCTGGCCGAGCTGGTGAAGATCGACCCCAAGTCGATCGGCGTCGGCCAGTACCAGCACGACCTCTCCGAGGTGAAGCTCTCCCGCTCCCTCGACGCGGTCGTCGAGGACTGTGTGAACGGCGTCGGCGTCGACGTCAACACGGCCTCGGCGCCGCTGCTCTCCCGGGTGTCGGGGATCGGCGCCGGGCTCGCCGAGAACATCGTGGCGCACCGCGACGCCAACGGCCCGTTCCGCTCCCGCCGGGCGCTGAAGGACGTGGCCCGGCTGGGTCCGAAGGCGTACGAGCAGTGCGCGGGCTTCCTCCGGATCCGTGGCGGCGACGATCCGCTGGACGCCTCCAGCGTCCACCCGGAGGCGTATCCGGTGGTCCGTCGGATGGTGAAGGCGACCGGCGGGGAGGTGGCGGCCCTGATCGGCGACACGGGCACGCTGCGGTCGCTGCGGGCCGACGACTTCGTCGACGAGACCTTCGGTCTGCCGACGGTCACCGACATCCTTCGGGAGCTGGAGAAGCCGGGGCGCGACCCGCGGCCCGCGTTCCGTACCGCCACCTTCAAGGAGGGCGTCGAGAAGATCGGCGACCTGGCGGCGGGGATGGTGCTGGAGGGCGTGGTGACGAATGTGGCCGCGTTCGGCGCGTTCGTCGACGTCGGTGTCCACCAGGACGGTCTGGTCCATGTGTCGGCGATGTCGAAGACGTTCGTCAAGGACCCCCGGGACGTGGTGAAGCCGGGTGACGTGGTCAAGGTGAAGGTCCTCGACGTCGACATCCCGCGGAAGCGGATCTCCCTCACGCTGCGGCTCGACGACGACGCGGCGGGCGGCCGGGCGCCGCGTCAGGGCGGTGACCGGGGCGGACGCGAGGACCGCGGCGACCGGGGTGACCGGGGTGGGCGTCAGCAGCGGCGCGGCGGTGGAGGTGGCGGGGGCCAGGGCGGCGGAGGTGGCGGTGCCGGCCGGGGCCGTGACCGCCAGGCCCCTCCCCCGGCTAACAGCGCGATGGCGGACGCCCTTCGCCGCGCGGGCCTCACGGGCCGGGACCGCGGTCGCGGCTGACGCTTCCGGCGCGGTGCCGGGTCCTCACCTCGGGGCCCGGCGCCCCGGTCGTCCCGGGCACCGCGTGACGGGTTGCGCCCAGCGACCTGGTGTTGTTCGCGGTCCGCGGCCAACCCGTGGCTTGTCGCGCAGTTCCTCCCCCTATGCCTCCGGCGATTGGGGGGGACCCCCAACCTATGCCTCGGCAATGGGGGCCCCAGCGCCTTGGCCCTCCGGGTGAGGCCCACACCCCCGGGTCTCGCCCGGCGGCCTGATGTTGTTCGCGGTCCGCACCACCGTCGTGGCTTGTCGCGCAGTTCCCCGCGCCCCTAAAAGCCTCTCCCCGGCCCCGCCCCTGGGAAAAAGGGGCCCGCCTCTCTACGAAGGCGACGAGAG
>NZ_JBFADP010000050.1:0-64248 GCF_040641415.1 Streptomyces sp. NPDC020875
GGGCGGGGCCCGCGGCGTCCGGTGCGTGCAGTCGCAAGGCGGAGGGTTTCCCTCGTACTGGACGTACTTGGGAAATCCCGACAACGCGGCGAATGTGCGTGCCGGGCGTCGCGGGCCAGGCGGGATTTTGAAGACATGGCCTAGGGTCGGGACGCATGATCGTATGGCTCAACGGCACGCACGGGGCGGGCAAGACGACGACCGCGGCGCTTCTCCAGCCGCTGCTCCCGGACTCCCGGGTACTCGACGCCGAGAAGGTCGGCGAGACCCTGATGGACATCAAGCCCGGACTGGCCTGGCGGGACGGCAACTTCCAGCACTGGCCGCCGTGGCGGCCGCTGGTGGTGGAGACCGCCCGCCGGGTGCTCGAGTACACCGGCGGCACGCTGGTGATGCCGATGACCGTGCTGGTCGAGGAGTACTGGCGGGAGATCAGTACGGGGCTGGCCTCGTACGGCGTCCCGGTCCGGCATTTCGTACTCCACGCCGACCGGGAGACCCTGCGCGGCCGGATCGAGGGGGACGAGGTGCTCGGGCCGTCCCCGTTCCGGATGCGGTATCTGGATCCGTACGCGGAGGCGGCCCGTACCTGGCTGCACGCCGACGCCGAGGTCGTCGACACCACCCGCCTCACACCCGCCGAGGCCGCGGCGCGGATCGCGAAGGCGGTCAACGCCTGAGCCGTACCTCCCGCCGCGCCCCGGTCGCGGGAACAAGGTTCTCCGGGAGACCGTTGATCCCGATGGCAGGGCGCGGTCCGGTTGTGTCCGGATCGGGCGCGGGAGCGGTGGAGGCGTACGGTGCACGGAGAGTACAAGGTCCCCGGCGGCAAGCTGGTGGTGGTCGATCTCGCGGTCGAGGACGGGCGGCTGAGGGACGTCCGGGTCAGCGGTGACTTCTTCCTGGAGCCGGACGACGCCATCGAGCTGATCGACACGGCCCTGGAGGGCGCCCCGGCGGATACGGACACACCGGGTCTGACGGCCCGGATCGACGCGGCGCTGCCCGCGTCGGCGGTGCTCTTCGGGTTCACGTCGGAGTCGGTGGCGATCGCGGTCCGCCGGGCCCTGGCGCAGGCCACGGACTGGCGGGACTACGACTGGCAGCTGATCCACGAGCCGCCGCAGTCCCCGGCGCTGCACATGGCGCTGGACGAGGTGATCACGGCCGAGGTGGCGGCCGGGCGCCGCCCGCCGACGCTGCGGGTGTGGCAGTGGGACGCCCCGGCGGTGATCATCGGCAGTTTCCAGTCGCTGCGCAACGAGGTCGATCCCGAGGGCGCGGCCCGGCACGGGGTGACGGTGGTCCGGCGGATCTCCGGCGGCGGCGCCATGTTCGCGGAGCCGCAGTCCACGATCACGTACTCCCTCTCGGTCCCGGATTCGCTGGTCTCGGGCCTCTCCTTCGCCGATTCGTACGCCTATCTCGACGACTGGGTGCTCGGCGCGCTCGGGGATATGGGCATCCGGGCCTGGTATCAGCCGCTGAACGACATCGCGACGGAGATCGGCAAGGTGGCGGGGGCCGCGCAGAAGCGGATGGTCGGCCCGGGCGGCGGGCCGGGCGCGGTGCTGCACCATGTGACGATGGCGTACGACATCGACGCCGACAAGATGACCGAGGTACTGCGGATCGGGCGGGAGAAGCTCTCCGACAAGGGCACCAGGAGCGCGAAGAAGCGGGTGGATCCGCTGCGGCGGCAGACGGGTCTGCCGCGCGAGACGGTGATCGACCGCATGATCGATTCGTTCCGCGCGCGGTACGGCCTGACGGCGGGCGCGGTGACGGACGAGGAGCTGGCCCGGGCCGAGGAGTTGGTGCGGACGAAGTTCGGCCATGAGGAGTGGACGACCCGCGTTCCCTAACGACTCCCGGGATCCGCCGTCGTGTCCCCCGGCGGGGACACCGTCGCCGGCTCCCGGGGGGTGAAGGTCACCGGGAGGGCCCGGGGGCCGCGGAACGTCGGGGCGTAGCCCCAGTCGATCTCGCCTTTCGGGATGTCCAGGGCCAGGTCCGGCAGTCGGCCGAACAGTGTGGTGATGGCGATCTCCGTCTGCATCTTCAGCAGATGGCTGCCCAGGCAGGCGTGTGCGCCGTGGCCCAGTGCCAGGTGCGGGCGGGCGTCGCGGGTGAAGTCCAGGGCGTCGGGGTCGGGGAACCGGTTCGGGTCGCGGTTCGCCGCCGCCAGCGACAGCAGCACCACATCGCCCGCCGCCACCCGGGCGTCCGCGATCGTCAGGTCCTCGCCCGCGTACCGGTACTCCGCCACATGATCGGGCGAGTCGAGCCGCAGCAGTTCGTTGATCGCCCGGGACCAGTCGATCTCGCCGCCGAGCAGGGCGGCGCGCCGGGCCGGGTGGTCGAGGAGACGCAGGACGGTGGTGCCGAGGAACTGGATGGTGGTGATGTGACCGGCGCCGATCAGCGTCATGACCATCACCTCCAGCTCGTCCCCGGTCAGCGCGCCCGACTCGATCAGCCGCGTCGGCAGGTCGTCGCCCGGGTGGGATCGTTTACGGGCGACCAGTCGCCGGACGTAGGCCAGCATCTCCGCCAGCTTCGCCTCGTCGCGGGGCTGCCGGAACTTCGCGCGGTACCACATGTCCAGCACGTCGGCGGCGGGCGCGCGTTCGGCTTCCGGGATGCCGAGCAGGTCGTGGACGACGGCGACCGGGATCTTCTGGGTGTACTCGGCGACGAGGTCCGCGTGCCCCCGCCCGGCGAACGAGTCGACGGCGTCCGCGCAGGTACGGGCGGTGCGTTCACGCAGGCGGGAGATCGCGGCGGGGGTGAACGCGGCGGCGACGAGCCTGCGCAGCCGGGCGTGCCGGGGATCGTCCAGCTGGGACAGGCCGGGCGGGTGCGGGTCGGGGTTGACCGGGGCGCCGCTGCCCAGGCGGCGGTCCGCCAGGCAGGCGCGGACGTCGTCGTACCGGGTGACCAGCCAGGTCCGGCCCGGGACGTTCGGGTCGTCGACGGGGCAGACCGGGTCGTGCTCGCGCAACCAGGCGTAGCCCGGGTACGGGTTCGCGGTCACGACGGACGGCTCGCGATCAGCAGCTTCTCCAGCGGGGACGCGGACAGCGGCACGGCCCGCGTCTCGGTGAGCCCGGCCTCGCCCAGCCAGGCCGCGAGGTCGGTATAGCGGTGTACGCCGCCGCCGTGGCCCTGCCACAGGGTCAGGTCGAACATGCCGAGGTATCCGCCGGCGGCCGGGCCGAGTCCGGCCGGTGGTTCGCGGTCGTGGTCGAGGATGGCGATGCTTCCCGTCGGGGAGAGCGACTTCGCCGCGCGCCGGAACAGTTCGCGGCACTCCTCGGGGCGGTGGCCGTGCAGCACGTTGAAGAGCAGTACCAGGTCGTGCCCGGAGCCCAGGTCGTCGGTGAGGTAGTCGCCCGCCCGCGCCGTCACCCGGTCCGGCGGGGCGTCCGCGCGGAGGGCCGTGATCGTCTCGGGCAGGTCGAAGACGGTGACCCGGACGTCCGGGCGGCGGCGGCACAGTTCGACGGCGTGGTCGCCGTGGCCGCCGCCGATGTCGAGGACGGTCGCGGCGGGGGGCAGCGCGGCGGCGATGTCGTCGGCGAGGTCCACGGCGGCACCGGCGAGCATCCGGCGCAGCCTCGCCCCGGTGTCGGGCCGCTCGCGCAGCCAGGTGTAGAAGCCCCGGCGGGGCGTACCGGTACGGATGGTGTCCTCGATGTCGGCCCAGTGCTCGAACAGGACCTCGTGCCAGAACAGTTCGGCGTCGACCGGGCCGGGGTTCGCGACGATCGTGACTGTGTTGTTGTCGTCGCGGTCGTCGCGGTCGTCGTCCCGCCGCAGGTAGCCGAAGGTCACCAGGACGTCCACCAGGCTGCGTACCCCGGCCGGGTGGCCGCCGATCGCGGTGGCCAGTTCGTCGACGGACAGCGGGCCCGCTTCGAGTGCGGTGAACACCCCGAGCCGGACACCGGCGATCATGGCCCGGTACCCGGCCGCGCCGAGCCGGTCCAGTACCGGGGCCGGGACGCCGGAGGTTTCTTCGGACATTGGCATGATCATCCACTTCCGTTCAGCGCGCCGGCACCGGTGAGGAAGTCCAGGTGTCTGCGCAGCATTCGCTCGTCGGCCGGGGGGAACCCCACTCCCGCCCCGGCCGCGGCGGCCCAGGTGCGGGAGCAGTCGAACCGCGGGTGCGGGCGGGGGTTTTCGGGCAGGGAGAAGGCGAGCGGGGCGAAGGGCCCGGCCGGGTCGGCGAGCATCCGCTCCCGCCATCGGTGGTACGGCACCACCTCGGTCGGGTGACCGGCCGAGGTGAGGGCGGTGGCGACGGCGGCCCGGGTGAGGCCGCCGTCGCCGTGGTAGTGGTGGTTCCGGCCGGAGTGGTCCGGGGCCTGGGAGAGCGCGACGATCGCCGCGGCCACGGTGTCCACGGGCACCATGTCCAGCACTTCGGGGGTGTCCGGGACGGCACCGGCGGCGATGCATCCGGTGAGCCAGCGGCTGAACGCGGAACGCGGGTCGGCGGCGCCGGTGGCGGTATCGCCGACAATGGCCGCGATGCGGTGGATCGAGACGGTCAGGCCGTGTCGGCGGGCGGCGTCGGCCATGGCGTCGGCCGCCCATTTGCTGAGGTCGTAGCCGCTGGTGAGGCCGGTCGGGTCGGTGGGAGCGTCAGTCTCGGTGACGACCCGGCCGTGGTAGGCGGTACCGAGGAAGACGCCGAGGGTGGAGATCAGATGCAGCGGGGCGCCGCTGTCCGCGGCCAGGCGCAGGATCGCGGCGGTCGCGTCGACATGGGCGGGTTTGAGGGTGCTGTAGGGCGCGGCGAAGTGCGGCACCGCGGCGTTGTGGTAGATCGCGTCCACGGTCGTGAGGGTGTGGTGGTCCTCGGTGGACAGACCGAGGCCGGGGGCGGACAGGTCGCCGGGGACCGGGATCACGCGGTCGGTGACCGGCAGCCGGCCGATGGAGCCCCGGCGGACGAGGCAGTGGATCCGGGCGTCGGTCCGGGCCAGGAGCCGGTCGAGGAGGTGGCGGCCGAGGAAGCCGGTGGCGCCGGTGAGCAGGATCCGGCGCGTTGGTCCCCCCGGGGAACCATCGGACTGATGGGCGCCGGACGGGTGGACGGGGCGGAGGCGGATCCCGTTCGGCGGTACGGCGTCGGCGCGCAGCCGGTCGGCCGTGGGCAGCTCGGCGGGGGCGCCCCGGTCGACGGCCGCCGCGAACGCCGCCACGGTGGGGGCGGTGAACAGGGTGCTCATCGGTACCGTGACGCCGAGCCGGTCGCGGACGGCGGCGAGGACGTGGGCGGCGATCAGGGAGTGCCCGCCGATGGCGAAGAAGTCCGAGGTACGGCCCACGTCGGAGCGGTCGAGAACGGTGGCCCAGATGGCGGCGACGGCCCGCTCGGTCGCGGTCCGGGGCGGATCCGCCGGGGCGGTGGGGCGGGTGGGGGGTTCGGGGAGGGCGGTGTGGTCGACCTTGCCGCTGCTCTGGGTGGGCAGGGCGTCGAGGACGACCACGGTGTCCGGCACGAGATGCGCGGGCAGCCGCTCGGCGCAGAAGGAGCGCAGGCCGGACACGTCCGGGACGGCGGGCCGCGGGTCGGAGGCGGCCGGATCGGAGGCGTACCCGCCGGGGACGGCCGGACCGGACGCGTACCGGCCGGTCGCGGTCGCGGCCGGGGCGCCGACATAGCCGATGAGCCGGTCGCCCCTGGCCACCACCACGGCCTCCGCGACGGCCGGGTGCGCGGCGAGCACGGCCGCGACCTCCCCCGGCTCCACCCGGTTGCCGCGGATCTTGACCTGGTCGTCGGCCCGGCCGACGAACTCCAGCGTGCCGCGCGGGTTCAGCCGCGCGAGGTCGCCGGTCCGGTACATACGTGCGCCGGGGTGGGCACCGTACGGGTCGGCGAGGAACGCCGAGGCGGTCGCGGCCGGGTTCCCCCGGTAGCCCCGGGCGGGCGCCGTCCCGCCGATGTAGACCTCGCCGACCACGCCGACGGGCACCCGGCGCAGGGCCCGGTCGAGGAGGTGGACGCGGACGTTCGGCAGTGGGCGGCCGATCGGCAGCCGGGTGGGGTGCTCCAGGCCGTCGACGGTGCGGTGGCTGGTCGCGCAGACGGTGGCTTCCGTGGGGCCGTAGTGGTTGTGGAGGGGGATGCCGTGTTTCGCCCAGGCGCGGACGGTGGCCGCCGAGACGATGTCGCCGCCGACCATCATCAGCTCCAGCGGGAGGCGTTCCCCGGCGAGATCGGCGACCCAGCGCTGCCAGAGGGGGGCCGCCGTGTCGATCGCGGTCAGCCGGTGTTCGACGCAGAGCCGGAGGAGGTCCGGTCCGGTGAGGCCGCCGGGGTCGGGGTGGACGACCAGGGTGGCCCCGGTGGCGAGGACCGGGAAGATGTCGCCGAACGCGGCGTCGAAGTGCGGGGGCGGGACCATCAGGAGGCGGTGCGCGGCGGTGAGGCCGTGTTCGGCGATGAACGCGGTGGTGAGGTTGAGCAGGGTGTCGTGCTGTACTTCGACGCCCTTGGGTTCGCCGGTGGAGCCGGAGGTGTGGACGACGTAGGCGAGTTGGGACGGGTGGACGGGTACGGGTTCGTGGTGGCCGGTGGCGGGGAGGGTGTCGCGGGTCAGGACGGTCTTCGCGCCGCTCGCGGCAATCAGGGCGTGTCGGCGGGCGGGCGGCTGGGCGGGGTCGAGGGGGACGAAGCAGCCGCCCGCTTTGAGTACGCCGAGGATCGCGACGATCGCGTCGGCACCGGACGGGACGGCGATCGCGACCGGGTCCTCGTTCCGGATGCCCGTCTCGCGCAGGCGCCCGGCGACGGCCGAGGATCTGCGGTCCAGTTCGCGGTAGGTGAGGGGGGTGGCGGCGAGGTCGAGGACGGCGGTCGCGTCGGGGGTCCGGGCGGTCTGTGCCGCGATCAGGTCCAGCACGGTCGTGGCGGTCGGCCGGTTGCGGACGGCCGGGCCGGTGGCCGGGGTGTCCGGCTGTCCGGAGGAGGCCGGTTCGGACCGGGTGCCGAGGGCGGTGTGGACGGCGCGGTCGGCCGGGGACAGCAGGTCCAGGTGGGTCAGGGGAAGGCCGGGGTGGCGGACCACGGCGGCCATGACCGCCAGGACCTGGTCGGCGATTCCGCCGATCGTGTCGGCCTCGTACCGGTCGGTGCGGTAGTCGATCAGGGCGAGCCAGTCACCGTCGCGCTCCCTGATGTGGAGGGTGAGGTCGAAACGGCTGGTGGCGCGGTTGACCGGGACCGGGGTGGCGGCCAGGCCGGGGAAGGTGACGGGGGCCGTCTCGCGGTTGAGCACCAGCATGGTCCGGAACAGGGGGTGGTCCTCCCGCGAGGTGGGGACCGTGGTGAGGATGTCGGCCAGGGAGATGTCGGCGTGGTCCATCGCGTCGGCCACCACCGCCGCGGCGTCGGCGAGCAGATCGCGGGGGGTGGCCCGGCGGTCCGTACGGAGCCGTAGCGGGAGGGTCGTGACGAACATGCCGATCGCGTCGTCCCACCCGGCGGGCCGGGTGCTGACCGGCGCGCCGACGACGAGGTCGGTCCCGCCGTCGCGGGTGGCGGAGACGATGGCGAAGACGGCGAGGAGACCGGCGAAGGTGGTGGCCCGCTCGCCCCGGCACCAGTCGGCGAAGCCGCGGGCGAGCCCGGCGGGGACGGTGAACCGGTGGGTGGCGCCGGGGGCGGCGCCCGCGCGGCGGGCGGGAGCCGGGCCGGTTTCCGGGTCCGGCGATCCGGCCCGCGCGGGTGCCGTGCCGTACGGATGGTCCGTCGCGGGTCCGGAGACGGTAGGGGCGTCGCGGAGCGCGTCGGCCCAGAACTCGGTGGTCCGTCGCCGCGGACCCGCGGCGGTCGGTACTTCCGGTACGCCGGTGCCGGGCGCGGCCCCCGGCACCCGGGCGTCCGTGGCACCGGCCGGGGGCGAGGCGGCCGGACCGGCGGCCAGGGACCTCAGCAGGACCGACATCGATATGTCGTCGCAGATGATGTGGTGGGCGGTGACCGCGAGGAGATGGGTCGTGGGGGCGGTTCTGATCAGATGGGCGCGTACCAGCGGCGGTCGGGTCAGGTCGAAGGGCTCGTCGGCGTCCCGGGCGGCCAGCCGTTCGGCCTCCGGCCACGGGTCCGTACGGGCGCTCAGGTCGGTGACGCGCCACGCCCGGTCCGGCAGTTCGTCCGTGGGGGGCGCCGCGCTCAGCCACGGGGTGTCGTCCTGGACGGCGATCGCCGACCGCAGGACGGGATGGGCGGCCAGGGTACGGGCGAACCCGGCGCGCAGCTCCGCCGCGTCGAGCGGCCCCTCCAGCCGGAACGCGGCGTGGACGACGTAGGCGCCGTCGTCCCGGCCCGCCTGGTTGATGATCCACAGTCCGTGCTGCGGGCCGGACAGCCGTCCCGGCGACGCGGGCACCGGCTCAAAAGCATCCGGAACGTCCGGGGTGTGCGGGCTCTCCGTGCTGTCCGGGGGCCCGGGATCGCCCCGGTCCGCTTCGATCGCGGCGGCCAGGGCGGCGACGGTGGGGTTGGCCATCAGGGTCCTGATCGTCACCTCCGCACCGGCCGACGCCCCGATCCTGGCGACGGCCCGCACCGCCGCCAGGGAGTGGCCGCCGCAGAGGAAGAAGTCGTCGTCGCGGTCGACCGGGCGGGCCAGCAGGGCCGCGAAGATCTCCGCGATCGTGGTCTCCAGACCCGGACGGGGTTCGGCGGCGACGGCCTCCTCCGCCGGTGGCGGCAGCGCCCGTACATTCAGCTTTCCGGCGCTGGTCAGCGGGAACGCGGCCACGGACACCAGCGCCGACGGCACCAGATAGGCGGGCAGGACCCGGCTCAGCCGCTCCCGCACCCCCGGCCAGCCCGGCGGCCCGGAGGCCGGGACGACATAGGCCACCAGGCGGTCGCCGTCCCCGGTCACCCGGGCGTCGGCGATCTCCGGATCCGCCCGCAGCGCCGCCTCCACCTCGGCCGGTTCCACCCGGTGACCGCGCACCTTGAGCTGCGCGTCGACCCGTCCGACGAACTCCAGGACACCGTCCGGCCGGCGCCGCGCCAGATCGCCCGTGGCGTACATACGGGCGCCCGGGACCGGCGAGAACGGGTCGGCGACGAACCTCGTCGCCGTCCGGCCGGGCGCGCCGAGATAGCCGCGCGCCAGCGGGAATCCGCCCAGGTACACCTCGCCCACGACATCGTCGTCGACCGGCCGCAGACCCGCGTTCAGCAGACGCAGGGCCACTCCGTCGAGCGGGTCGCCGATACCGAACCGGCTGCCCGGGCGGACCCGTCCGGCGGTCGACCAGATCGTCGTCTCCGTCGGGCCGTACGTATTCCACAGCTCGGCCCCGGCCAGCGCCCCGGCCAGCTCCGGTGTCAGCACCTCCCCGATCGACACCCGGATCCGTACGCACTCCGGTACGCCCCCGGCCGCCGCCAGTACC
This sequence comes from Streptomyces sp. NPDC020875, assembly GCF_040641415.1. Lineage (NCBI taxonomy): Bacteria > Bacillati > Actinomycetota > Actinomycetes > Kitasatosporales > Streptomycetaceae > Streptomyces > Streptomyces sp. NPDC020875. The sequence continues at coordinate 9,439 of NZ_JBFADP010000050.1, forward strand.
GCCCACACCGACGGGGTGACCTGGACGGCCGTGACCGCCTCGGCCCGCAGCCGCCGCGCGAGCGCCGGGCCGTCCACCACGGTCTCGGGCGGTATCGCCGCCACCCGGGCGCCCACCGTCAGCGGCGCCATCAGTTCCCAGACCGAGATGTCGAACGCCGGGGAGGTCATGGCCGCCACCACGTCCCCGGCGCCCAGTCCGACCAGCGCCGTCGACCGGGCCAGCATTCCGGCGACCGCGCGGTGCGGCACGCCCACCGCCTTCGGGCGGCCGGTCGACCCGGAGGTGTGGAACACATACGCCAGTGACTCGGGGGTGATCCCGGGGTCGACGGGCTCGAACTCGTCCGGCAGGTCCGGGATCTCGGTCAGCACGACACGGGCGGCCCCGGTGACGGCCCGGCGCCTCGGCTCGGGCCACAACGGTTCCACCGGTACGTACACCGCGCCCGCCCGCCAGATCCCGAGGACGGCCACCACCAGATCCGTACCGCGCGGCAGGTCCACCGCGACCCACGCCTCGGGACCGGCGCCCTTCGCCCGCAGTACCGAGGCCAGCGCCGCCGAACGGCGGTCCAGCTCGGCGTAGGACAACTCCCCCACCGCGAGGCCGTCCGCGCCGAACCGGATCAGCTCCGGCACGGTCGACGGCGCCGGAGCACCGGCCCGCCCGGCCACCGGCGGGACCGTCGCCGAAGCCCCCGCCGACAACGCGTCCGACGACGTCAGCGCCGACAACCGGCGGTCGGGGTCGGCGCACGCCCGGTCCAGCAGGGCCAGCAGCCGCCCGGCGAAACCGTCGATGGTCGCACCGTCGAACAGCTCCGTGTCGTGCTCGGTGACCACGGCCATCTCCGCGCCGCCGGACTCCACCATCAGGGTCAGGTCGACATCGGCGGTGCCCTTGTCCGGCGGCATCCGGTCGACCCGCACACCGGGGAGCACCAGTTCGGGCGGGTCCTGCATCACGAGGTGCGCCTGGCACAGCGGCGCGTGGCTGGGGTCGCGGGAGGCACCGACGGCCTCGACGAGCCGGTCGTACGGGACTTCCGCGCCGCCGAGTCCCGCCACGACCGCGCGGCGGACCCCGGCCACCAGCTCGCGGAACGTGGGATCGCCGCCGATCCGCACCCGCATCGGCACCGGGTTCACAAACATGCCGACGACGCCCGCGAACTCCGGCCCCGGCCGCCCGGACACCAGGGTGGCGACCACGACGTCGTCCTGACCCGCCGTGGTGCCCAGCGCGGCGGCGTACGCGGCCTGGAGCACGACGAACCGGGTGGCGCGGGTGGCGCGGGCGAGCGCGTCGACCCGGGCGGTGAGCCCCTCGGGGACGGCGTGGCGGCGCAACTCCCCCCGGAAGGAACGCATCCGCGGACGGGGCCGGTCGGTGGGCAGGGTGAGCAGGTCCGGCGCGCCGTCCAGCTCGGCCGCACGCCGGGCCGGGTCGGCGTCGGCGGCGTCCGGCGGCGCTCCGGGATCCGGCAGCGTCCGGTCCGGGTCGGCGTACAGGGCGCCGATCTCCGCGCACAGCACCGACAGCGACATACCGTCGACGACCGCGTGGTGCGTATTGATCACCAGTACGTGGTCGGTCGGGGTGATCCGGCCCAGCCGGATCCGGAACAGCGGCCCGGTGCGCAGGTCGAACGGCTCCCGTGCGGCCCGTACCGCGAACGCCTCGGCCGCCGCGTCCGCGTCCCGTTCGGTGTCCGCGGACGCGGCCGTGGCTGTGTCTGTTGCCGCGTCCGCGTCTGCGGGCGGCACCGTCCGCACCACGACATCCGCGGCGGCCACCGGGCCCACCCGGCCGACCGGTTCGCCGTCGGCCTCGGCGAAGGTGGTGCGCAGTATCGGGTGCCGGGCCACCACCAGATCCGCCGCGCGCCGGAGCGCGGCCACCGACACGGTGCCGGTCAGCCGGAACACCGCCGGGTTGTTGTGCAGGGGGGCGCCGTCGGCGAGCGCCTCCAGGAACCACAGCCGCCGGGCCCCGGGCGGGAGCGGGACCGTCATCGGTACGCTCCCCGGTCGCCGAACCGGCTCCGGTACGCCGCCAGATGCGCCGGGTCCCCGCGCAGGAACGGCGCGTCGGCGGCCACCATCTGGCGCACCGCCAGCAGCGGCAGCGGGCTGCGCATCGGCCGGAAGTCCGCGTTCCACAGACCGCGCGCGTCCGGCGGCCCCGGATGGAACTCGCCGATCATCAGGCCGCGTTCCACGAATCCGGCCTTCAGCTCCCGCTGGGTGCGGTCGATCTCCCCGGGCGTCACGTCCGGCAGCACCACCAGGACCGTCCGGTATCTGGCCTGCGGCCCCTCACGCGGCGGCAGATCGGGGAACCAGTCGCGGTAGGCGGTCATCACTGCCCGCAGGTCCGGCCGCCCGGGGTGGACGGCGAGGAAGAGCCCGCCCCGCTCCAGCGCGACGGCCGTATACGGACAGACGTCGCCGCTCCGCCCCAGATCGGGGTGCGGCCGGCACAAGTAGGACCGCGCCCATGCCAGCACCACCTCGGCGGCGGCGGGCAGATCCGGGTGATCCGGCTCGAACAGCGTGACGTCACCCGCCGGGTGGCTCAGCATCATCTCCCGCTCCGCTTCCGCCACGCCGCAGCGAGCAACGCGACTCCGCCGAGCCCGGCGAGTCCACCGAGGAGGCGGTCCTGGCGGCGGGCCCGGGCGAGCGCGTCGCCGTACGGGAGGCTGCTGTGGCTGATCATCGCGTACAGCGTCCGCCACCCCGGTAACAGGCGGCCGAGCGCGAAGTCGATCCGTTTGCGGGCCAGGAACACCGGGGACCGTACCCGGTCGCGCAGCTCGACGAAGTTCGCCGCGGACAGTTCGGCGAGGACGTCGGTATGCGGGCGGCGGCGGGCCTCGAACGCGGCGAGCGCGTCGTCCGGGGCGTACTCGGCGAGGCATTCGTCGAGCACCGCGCAGTCCTCGAACGCGGCGTTCATCCCCTGGCCGTAGAACGGGAACACGGCGTGCGCGGCGTCTCCGACGAGGACGACCCGGTCGTGCTGCCACGGCGCGGTGCGGACCGAGACCAGGCTGCCGGGCTCGTGCGCGAGGAACTGGGTGACCAGGTCCGGCACCAGATCGGTCAGATCGCCGAACTCCTCGGCCAGGAAAGCCCCGGCCCGCGCCGGGTCGCGCAGCCCGGAGAATCCGGTGGCGCCGTCGAACGGCAGGAACACGGTGCCGGTCAGCGTGCCGTCCGGGTTGGGGTGGGCCACCACGAGTCCCCGGCCGCCGGGCCAGATGTGCAGCGCCTCCGGCCGGTCGACGGCCGGGATGGTGAACTCCCGGTAGCCCCATTCCAGGTGCGTCTGGTGGAGTTCGGCGCCCGCCCGGCGGTTCAGATGCGCGCGGACCGTCGAGTACGCGCCGTCCGCGCCCACGACGAGATCCGCCGGGAACGTCCGGTCCGGGGTCCGTACCTCGGTACCGGTCAGGCCGGTGACGCGGTGCCCGAACCACAGCCGTACCCGGGGAACCGATTCGGCGGCGTCGAGCAGGGTGATGTTGAGGTCGTGGCGGCGGATCGAGTGCAGTACCTCGGTGTCGTCCGCGCCGTAGGGCTGGTAGGTGACCCGGCCGCCGTGGTGGACGATCCGGCCGCGCATGGGAACCGATCCGGCCAGGGCCTCCTCCAGCAGGCCGATGTCGCGCAGCGCCGCCCGGCCGCGTTCGGAGAGTCCGACGCTGATCGACGCGGCGTCCGGGCCGCTGGTGCCGCGCGGGTCGCCGCGCCGTTCCAGTACGTCGACCCGGTGGCCGCGGCGGGCCAGCCGGATCGCGAGCATGGTTCCGGCCATCCCCGCCCCGACGATGACGACCTTCATATCCGGCCCCTGGTCGAGTCCACCGAGGCCATCGGGTCCATCGGGTCCGCCCGGTCCGTGCGGTCCGTGTGGTCCGCCGCGGACAGGGCTTTCGCCAGGTCGGCCGGGGTCGAGGCGTCGAACACGGTGGCCACGGACGCTTCCACGGCGAGTTCGACCCGGATCCGGCTGACCAGCGCGGTGGCCATGAGGGAGGTGCCGCCGAGGGCGAAGAAGTCGTCGTCCGGCGCGGCCGAATCCACCGACAGCACCTCGGCGAACAACCGGGCGAGGTCGTCGGCGAGCCCGCCCGACGCCCGTGGCGCGGGCTCGGCGAACGCGGCCCGGTCCAGCTTTCCGTTGGGAGTCAGCGGGAAGTCCGCCACCGCCTCGATCATGTCCGGGACGAGATGGGCCGGCAGCCGCCGGGCGAGGTACGCGCGCAGGTCCGGCACGCTCGCCCCGCGCGGCACCACATAGCCCACGAGGTAGGCGCCGAGCGGTCCGGAGTGGGCGACGACCGCCGCCCGCGCCACCGCCGGGTGGGCGCCGAGCGCGGCCTCCACCTCGGCCGGTTCGACCCGGTGGCCGCGGATCTTCACCTGGTCGTCGGCCCGGCCGAGGAACAGCAGATCACCGTCGGGCAGTACGCGCACCAGGTCGCCGGTGCGGAACATCCGCGACCCGGGCGGACCCCAGGGGTCGGCGACGAACCGCTGCGCGGTCGGCCCGGGGCAGCCCAGATAGCCGCGGGCGACCCCGGCGCCGCCGATGTACAGCTCGCCCTCGGCGGCCGGGGCGCACTTCTCGTCCAGCACCCGCAGTTCGGTACCGGGGATCGCGGCCCCGATCGGCACCACCGGGCCGCCGGTGAGCGGCGCGCTCATGGTGGCGCAGGCGGTCGTCTCGGTCGGGCCGTAGGCATTGATCATCCGGCGGCCCGCGGACCAGCGGGCGACGAGTTCCGGGCTCACCGCCTCCCCGGCGACGATCAGGCAGGCGACCGAGGGCAGTGCCATGTCCGGCTGGCCGGCCAGCGCGCTCGGCGGCATACACACATGGGTGACGCCGTGTTCGGCGACGAACCGGGCGAACGGTTCACCGGGCGGCAGGCCCTCGGGCGGCGCGAGAACGAGCGTGGCCCCGGTGAGCAGCGCCATGCACAGATCGGCGACGGCCACGTCGAAACCGACCGACGCGTACTGCAGGATCCGGGCTCCCGGTCCGGCACCGAAGCGTTCCCGTTGCGCCTCCACGAGCCGGGCGATTCCGGTATGGGGAACGACCACGCCCTTGGGCTTTCCGGTCGAGCCGGAGGTGTAGATGACATAGGCGGCACAGGCCGGATCGGGATCCGCCGGCGGGACGAAGGGTCGCGCCGCGGTTTCCAGCGCCCGCAGGTCCCCCGGTGTCAGCACGAGGGCGGGGCGGGCGTCGGCGAGTACGGCGGCCATCCGGTCCGGCGGTTGGGCGGTGTCGACCGGCAGGTACGCGGCTCCCGCGGCGAGTACCGCGACGACGGCGACCACCAGGTCCGTGCCGCGTGGGATCGCGACGGCGACGATGTCGTCCGGTCCGACCCCGCGGTCGCGCAGACCGCCCGCCACCGCGGCGGCGCGGGCGTCCAGCTCACGGTAGGAGAGCGTGCCGTCGGCGGCGACCACCGCGATCGACTCCGGTTCCCGGGCGACCCGGTGCCGGAACATCCCCACCATTGTCTCGGCCGGTAAGGGATTCGCCTTATCCAATCGCGCGTCCACTGCGGTTTCACACTCCGTGACCCACGGAAATCCATTAGGGGAACGGGGGGAACTCTGTCTCATGACGCGGATCGGTGTCAACGAGGTCGACAAGCGATTACTTCGGCGCTCAGCCGATGCACAGAACGCAATGAAATTATGAGAACTTGCTCATGGAAATTTCTGTCCCGCCGGTCTGTTCGGCGCCATGATCCGGCCAGTATCTTGTAGCCGCTTCCCGAGACCTGATCAGTTACGCGCCGCCGAGCGCGGCCGAGTCGTGCGCAAAAGTGGGTTGGCCCATCTGGAGGAGTTCGGATGAGCAGAACAGAGATACCGACACCGCCACCGACACCGCGGGGTACGCGATCGATGGACCCGCCACCGGCGTTCGTGCCGGTCGACCAGTTGACCGAAACCCGTCTCGTGCGGGTGGCCGGTGCCAGTCCCGACCATGTCAGCGCGCTCGCGCAGTGCTCGGACGATCTCCCACCGATCCTGGTGCACCGGCCGACCATGCAGGTCGTCGATGGTGTGCACCGGCTGCGCGCGGCCAAGCTGCGCGGCGACACCAGCATCGCCGTACGGTTCGTCGACGGCACCGAGGAGGACGCCTTCATGGTGGCCGTCAGCGCCAATGTGACCCAGGGGTTACCGCTGACGCTGGCCGACCGCACCGCGGCCGCCGCCCGGATCCTCGCGTCCCATCCGCACCTGTCGGACCGTCTGATCGCCTCGACGGCCGGGCTGTCCACCAAGACGGTGGCCGCGATCCGGCGATGTTCAACCGGGGAAGCGACCCAGTTGAACACCCGCCTCGGCCGCGACGGGAAAGTCCGTCCACTCGATGCCTCTCATGGCCGTACGATTGCGAGTCGGGCGATCTCGAACAATCCAGATCTCTCCTTGCGGGAGATCGCCCGAATCGCCGGAATATCGGTCGGCACCGCCCGGGATGTCCGGGAAAGAATGCGCCGCGGCGACGATCCTATTCCGGCGCGGCATCGCCTTTCTTCCGGACCCCGCTCGGATAACGACGCACCGGGTGACAGCGAAGGCGGGGACATCGGCACCGACGGTACGTCGCGCGCCGAGCGGGCCCGGTTCCTGCTCTCGCTGCGCGCCGATCCCTCGTTGCGGTTCTCCGAGACCGGCCGGGCGCTGCTGCGGCTGCTCGACGCCAACACCCTCGACGCCGCGCAGTGGGAGCGTCTCGCCGCCGCCGTCCCGCAGCGCTGGTCACCGGTCGTCGCCGATCTCGCCATGGACTGCGCTGCCGACTGGTCGGCGCTCGCGGGCCGGCTCCGGGGCCAGGTCCGGGTCAGCGCGTGAGTCCGGCGCGCACGCCACGGCGATCGCCGCCGCCAGCTCGACCACCGCGAAGAGCGCGATCACCGGAACCAGCGCGGACGTGCCGCCGGTGAGGGCGACCGCGATCAACGGCAGGAAGCTGGAGAACGTGACGCCCACCTGGTAGGTCACGGCGATCGCGGAGAACCGCACCATGGTCGGGAACAGGTCCACCAGGAACGCCGCCAGGCTCCCGTAGATCGCGCCGTGGGCGATGGTCAGGGCGGGGATGAAGACCAGGGCGATCAGCGTCGGGTCGCCCGAGGACAGCCAGGCGCCCGCCGGGATCATCGCCACCACCGCGACCGCGTAGCCGAAGATCATGACCGGTCTGCGGCCGTACCGGTCGGACAGCGCGCCGAACACCGGCAGTGTCACGCACTCGCCCAGGGCCGCGATCATCAGTCCGGTCAGTACGGCCGACCGCACGTCCGGCCCGGACTTGGCCGCGTGCGCCACCAGGAAGACGGTGAACATGGCGATCACCGACCCGGTGCCGAGCGAGGCGAGGATGCCGATCACCACCCGGCGCGGCCACTGCCGCAGCACCGTGATCACGGGTACCCGGGTGGCCCGGTTCTCCGCCCGGGCGCGGACGAACTCGGGGGTCTCCTCGACCCCGAGCCGGACCCAGATACCGATCCCGACCAGGACGCTCGACGCGAGGAACGGCAGCCGCCATCCCCAGGTCAGGAAGTCATCCTCGGGCAGTTTGGAGATCAGTACGAAGGTCAGGTTGCTGCCGAACAGCGCCACCGCGAAGCCCATCGCGGGCCAGCTGCTGAAGAAGCCCCGGCGTCCGGGCGGGCCGTGTTCGGTGCTGAGCAGTACCGCGCTGCCCCATTCGCCGCCGATGCCGATGCCCTGAGCGACACGCAGGGTCACCAGCAGGACCGGTGCGAGGACCCCGGCCGTCTCGTAGGTGGGCAGCAGGCCGATGCCGAAGGTGGCGATGCCCATGACGAGCAGGGTCCACACCATCATCGCCTTACGGCCCACCCGGTCGCCGAAGTGGCCGAACAGCAGGCCGCCCAGCGGGCGGGCGACGAACCCGGCCGCGTAGGTGGCGAACGAGGCGAGCACACCGCCAGCCGTAGACGACCCCGGGAAGAACAGCGGGCCGAAGACCAGCGCGGACGCCGTCGCGTACAGATAGAAGTCGTACCACTCGATGGCGGTGCCGATCGTGCTCGCGACCAGCACCCGGCGGGCCGAACGAGGCGCCGGGACCGCTTTGGACGTCACGCGTCCTCATCCGACACGAGGACCCGCCCGCCGAGTTCGTTGGGGTCGGCGGCGAGGTCGTAGGCCCACACCTGCCGCCCGTCCGCCTCCCAGATCACCTTCCGTCCGTCGGCCCGGACCGCGTGCAGCGCCTTCAGGTCCGGGTACTCGTCCGAGGCGGCGGCCCGCTCCTGCGGGAAGTAGGTCTCCGAGTACGCCTCGCGGGACGCCCCGGTACCACTGGCGAAGAACTCGGTCAGCGAGGCGCCGTCGGACGACCGGGGCTCCATCCCGAGATGGTCGAGCACCGTCGGCATGATGTCGACCAGCCGCACCTGGCTGTCCACGCTCATCCCCGCCGGCACCCCGGGGCCGCTGATGATCAGCGGCACATGCTGGGTCGCGTCGAACAACAGGCAGCCGTGGCCCTCCTCGTACGGGTGGCCGAGGTCTCCGGCGTGGTCGTTGGGGTACCACCCGGCCAGGTCCTCGCCGTGGTCGGAGAAGCACACCACCAGCATCGATTCGATGTCGTGGCCCATCTCGGCGATCCGGCGCAGCAGCAGCTGGACGTAGTGGTCGGTATAGGCGACCTCGCCTTCGTACGGGTTCGCCACCTCGACGCCGACGTCCTCCGGCGGCTCGTACGGCCAGTGCGCGTCGAAGAAGTGCGCGAACAGGAAGAACGGTTCCTCGCCGTCCAGCGACTGGAGCCAGCGGGTGGCGCGTTCGACCACCACCGGCGCGCGCTTGAGTGCCAGCCCGCGCAGTTTCACATCGCCGACCGACAGCGGGTCCCGGCCGTCCGGCAGCAGCGGGATCTCGTCGTCGTAGAAGTCGAACCCGCGGTCGATGCCGTACCACTGGTTCAGGCCGGGGCAGGACACCACCGCGCCGGTGGTGTAGCCGGCCGCCGACAGGCACTCGGCCAGGGTCGGTACCCGCTTGTCCAGCGATTCGCGGAAGAGGTGTCTGACCCCGTGCCGGGGTGGCTGGAGGCCGGTGAACACCGTGGCGTGGCTGACCGGCGTCAGCGGGCAGGACGAGATCGCCTGGGTGAAGCTGACCCCGCCCGCGCGCAGCCGCTCCACCCCGGGGTACTTCCCCGAATAGGCCACGTCCGCGCGCACGGTGTCCAGGGATATGAACAGGATGTTCGGCTGTGTGGTCACCGGGATTCCTCTGTATTCCTCTGTCGACGCCAGCGGCCCCGAAGGCTAACAACGGGCTCCCGGCGTACGGCAACGGCGAACAGTGCGGAATGAACACCCGTGTTGAACAGCACATCCCGCCCCTACAGTTACCTGGCGGAGAGCGTCCACGACCGTGACGCGAGGGAGAATTCACATGGCGCGCAAGTTGTCCCTGGCCCTGGAGCTGTATGCCGACGCCAACGGCACCGTCGACCAGCGCTATATCGATCAAATGCGCAACCAGGACACCGAACCGGTGCCGACCGACCCCACGATGCCGAGGTTCACGCTCGTCGTCGGGCCCTCGCCGTTCACCATGCCGCGCGGCTGGGAGTTCTTCCTCACCTCTCCCTACGAGGGCGCGACCTACATCTCGACCGTGCTGCACAACGCCGGATACCCGGTACGCATCATCGACGTCCGCTACACCCTGAACCCGCTCCAGGCGGCGTACGACCAGATCGTCGAGGGCACCGATGTGCTCGGCATCTGCACGTTCGAGGACAACTTCCCGTTCTGCCGCGCGCTGATGGCGATGGTCCGCGAGTCGCACCCGGACATCCCGATCATCTGCGGCGGCTCGCTCGTCACTTCCGTTCCCGGGATATTCATGTCCGACACCGCCTGCGATATCGCGGTGATCAGCGAGGGCGAGATCACCATCCTGGAAGTGATGGAGAGTTACGTCCGCGGCTCATGGCAGCAGGATCTCCCGAACATCAAGGGAATCTGCTACCGGGACGAAAAGGGAAAGGCCCGCCGGACCCCGCCGCGCGGCCAGATGATGGATCTCGACGCGCTGCCCAGGATGCGGCTCGACCTGTGGCCCCAGTCGCGGTCGCCGCTCGGTATGCAGCCGCAGGTGATCTCGTCCTACAGCCGCGGCTGCAAGATGGACTGCTCGTTCTGCTACCGCACCACCCCGCAGGTCCGGGCGAAGTCGCCGGAGAAGATGGACCGCGATCTCGACTGGCTGAAGACTCAGTACGGGGTGGATTTCTGCTTCTTCGTCGATCTGACGTTCAGCTCGCACCGCGGCCAGACCATCGAGATGTGCGATGTGATCTCCCAGCACGATCTGCGGTGGACCTGTCTGACCCGGTGCGCCGATATGGACGTACCGCGCATCGACGCGATGCGGGAGGCGGGTGCGGACATCATCCTGTACGGCGTCGAGTCGCTGGGCACCGATGTGCTGCGCGAGGCCCGCAAGGGGAGCAGTGAGAACCTGACGGTCCGCGCGATGCGCACCACGTTCGAGGGCGGGGTGCGGTTCGGTTCGCTGCTGATCGTCGGTCTGCCGAACGAGACCGAGGAGTCCCTCTCCCACATGGTGCAGTTCGCCGAGCAGTACAACCATGTGACCCGGGTGAAGTATCTGTCGGCCATGCCCGGTACGACGGTGTATCAGGACGCGGTGCGGAACAAGGTGATCCGCTCCGAGATCGACCATCTGAACTGGCTGTCGATCGAACAGGCGTTGCACGAGGACGAGTTCCTGAATGTGAGCGGGCTGCCCGAGCGGGTCTGCCGGGACGCGTACAAGCGGGTGTACGACGCCTATCAGCCCGGCCCCGTGATGGACTTCCGGCACTGGCCGGAGCACTTCCAGTACTTCCACCCGCAGCCGGCCGACGGTACCGAGCGGTCGACGTCGTACGCCGGGACGGGCTGGCGCGCGGACTGGAGCTCCGCCGCCGCGCCGCTGGTCCCCGGTTCCGAGAAGTACACCCTGGACAAGGTGGCCGACGCGGAGGTGGCCGGGGTCGGAAGCGTTCTGATGGACTGCGGCGCGAAGAAGCTCTCGGCCGGGGTCTGACCGGTGTCCCCTCAGGACGGCCCGATCCTGATCATCGGGACCGAGCGCTCCGGGTCGAATCTGCTGCGGCTGGTGCTGGACGCGCATTCACGGATCGCGGTCCCGCACCCGCCCCACTTCATGCGGTACCTGTCCGGCATCCCGTACGACGGTGACGTCGAGGCGATGACGGGCGACGCGCTGCGGTTGCTCCGGCACCACATCCACCCGTGGCCCCATGCGATCGACCGGGCCGCCGTGACCGCGGCGGCCCGCCCGTCCCTCTTCGGCGTGGTGTCGGCGATCTACGACCAGTACCGCGTCGCGGAGGGCGCGGCGCGGTGGGGCTGCAAGAGCACGTTCATGGTCGAGCACGTCGACACGGTGCTGGCCGAGATCCCGGACGCCCGGTTCCTGTGGCTGGTGCGCGATCCCCGGGATGTCGCCGCGTCGGCGAAGCGGGCGGTGTTCGGCCACTGCCATCCGTACCGGATGGCGCTGCGGTGGAAGGCCGAACAGGAACTCGCCCGCGCGGCCCTGGAACGCCGGGGGCCGGAAGTGGTGCACCTGGTGCGGTACGAGGACCTGGTGTCCTCGCCGGACCGGGAGATCGCGGCGATCTGCGACTTCATCGGTGAGGCGGTCGAGCCCGCGATGCTGGCGCACCACCTCGGCGGCAACGCCCGGGTGACGGCGTCGCTGTCGGCGTCCTGGCGCACGGCGGGCGATCCGATCACCACGGCCCGGATCGGCTCCCATCAGCAGGGGCTGTCCGACCGGGAGCGGCGGCAGGTGGAGAGCGTGGCCGCGCGGGTGATGGAGCCGCTCGGCTACCCGTTCGACCCGGCCTCCCTGGACGAACCGGTTCCCGGTGCGCTCGGTGTCGCGTTGCGCGGATTCGCGGTACGGCTGGCGGTGGAGGCGCGATCGCTGGGCACCGACCGCAACCACTTCCGGCGCTGGCGGCGCGACGCCACCGTCCGCCGGCTGCGCCGCGGCGCCACGCCGGTCAGCGTTCTGGTTCAGGCAGGGGAGAGCAGATGAACGAAACGGGAACCGTCCGTACGCACTTCGCCGACCGGGCGGGCACCTATGACCGGTCCAGTTCCTGGTGTACCGACGACGCGCTCGGCGAGCTGATGCTCGCCGCGGCGGAGCCCCGGCCGGGTGACGCGGTCCTGGACGTGGCGTGCGGTACCGGACTGGTGTCGCGGCTGTTCGCCGGGCGGGTGGCGCGGCTGGTCGGGGTCGACATCACCCCGGAGATGGCCGAACAGGCCCGCGACACGCTGGACGAGCTGGTGATCGCCCCGGCGGAGCGGCTGCCGTTCGACGACGGCACGTTCGACCTGGTGGTCTGCCGTCAGGGGATCCAGTTCATGACACTGCCGGACGCGGTACGGGAGATGGCGCGGGTGACCCGGCCGGGCGGGCGGATCGTACTGACCCATCTGTGCGCCTACGGGGACGACGACCGCGACGAGTACTTCGAGATCCTGCGGCTGCGCAACCCGGCCCGGCGGCACTTCTTCCGCCCCGGCGACGTCGAGGACCTGCTCACCGGAGCGGGATGCGACCCGGTGCGGTCACAGCGATACGTATCGGTGGAGGACGTGGACGTGTGGGCAGACAACGGCGCGATCGGCGATGACGCCCGGAAGGCCATCCGGGACCTCTACGGAAGGGCGTCACCCGCGTTCCGGGCGCGGCACTCGGTGACCGAGGCGGACGGGCGGATCACCGACCACATGCTGTTCGTCGTCGCCTCGGGAACGAGGATCTGACATGGCACCGGACCAGTCACTCGCCGACGGTGTACGGGCCGCCTTCCTCACCGAGGCGGCCACCGCGGCACGGTACACCTACTTCGCTCAGGTCGCCGGGATCGAGGGTCACACCGAGGCCGCCCGGGTCTTCGGCGAGCTGGCCGAGAGCGTGGCCTGCGCCGCCCACGGACACCTGGACGTCCTGCGCGACCTGCTGGGCGGCGACGACCCGGGGACCGGTCACGCGCTCGGCGACACCCGCCGCAACCTGGCCGCGGCGATCAGTGGCGACCTCGGGGAGGCCACCGAACGCTACCCGGGCCTGGCGGCCCGGGCGCACACGGACGGTGTGGCCGATGTGGCGAGCTGGCTGGAGACCCTGTGCACATTGAAGAAGACGCACGTGGACCGGCTGGAGCAGGCCCTCACCGGGCTGACCGAGCCGCGGTTCGCCGGGAACGGAGCGCCATGACCACCGACTACACCGCCGAGGCGATCACCGTCTACTCCGGGCTGGAGGCGGTCCGCCGCAACCCGTCGATGTACGTCGGGTCGACCGGCCCGGACGGCGCCCACCACCTGGTGCTCGAACTGGTCGACAACGCCGTCGACGAGGCCGCCGCCGGTCACTGCGGCGCGATCTCGGTGGAGCTGTACGAGGACGGCTCCTGCTCGGTCACCGACGACGGCCGGGGCATCCCCACCGACCCGCACCCGGAGGCCGGTATCCCGGCGTGCGAGCTGGTGCTGACCACACTCCACTCGGGCGGCAAGTTCGACCACTCCTCGTACGCGACCTCGGCCGGGCTGCACGGCGTCGGCCTGGCCTGTGTGAACGCGCTGTCGGAGTGGTTGCGGCTGGAGGTGTGGCGCGACGGCGCGCACCACGGCGAGTCGTTCACCCGGGGCTCGGTCGAGACCCCGCTCAAGCGGATCGGCGACAGCGACCGCCGCGGCACCCGGGTGCGGTTCCGCCCGGACCCGGAGATCTTCTCCTCCCGCGTGCTCGACGCGGACCTGCTGCACACCCGGCTGCTCGACATCGCCTACCTCCACCCGGGGCTGCGGATCGAACTGACCGACCACCGCACCGGGCGGCACGAGTCGCTGTGCGAGACGACCGGGGTACGGGGCCTGCTCGCGTACCGCGCCCGCGACGCGGAGAAGGTGCACGCCGAGCCCGCCACCGTGACCTGGGCCGGGGACGGCTGTGTGATCGACGCCGCCGTCCAGTGGACCGAGGGGTACGCGGAGCAGATCTTCAGCTACGTCAACACCATCCGCACCGACCTGGGCGGGTCGCATGTGGACGCCCTGCGGAGCGCGCTGGCCGGGGTGGTGGCCGAGCACCTCGGCCCGGCCGCCGACAAGATGACCGTGGTCGACATCCTGGAGGGGCTGACCGCGGTGATCGCGATCCGGATCCCGGACGCGCGGTTCGACGGCCAGACCAAACGCACCCTGCGCAACGAGGACGCGGGCGCCCGGGTGTTCGACGTCGTCACCGAGCAGGTGCGGCGGGCGCTGGCGGCCGACCCCGAGCTGGCCCGCCGGATCGCCGAACGGGCCGTCGACGCGAGCCGGGCCAGGCTCGCCGCCCGGCTGGCCGGGCGGACGGCCCGCTCCCGGACCCGGGCCGTCGAGGTCGACTACGCGGTCTACCAGCGGCAGTTCGGGATCCGCTCGAAGGACTGGCACGACTCGTGCGCCTGGCTCACCGACGACGATCTGCTCGGCAAGCACGCGGAGCTGTGCGCGATGCCGCCGGACGCCCGGATGCTGGACGTGTGCTGCGGCAGCGGGGTCGTCGGCGGCGCGTTCCGCGGCCGGGTCGGCGAGATGGTCGGGCTGGACCTCACCCCGGAGATGGCCGCGCTCGCGTCCACCCGGCTCGATGTCGTACACCAGGGCACCGTCTACGACCTGCCGTTCCCCGACGCCAGCTTCGATCTCGTGGTCACCCGTGAGGTGCTGCACCTGCTGCCCCAGCCGGAGCGGCCGGTGTCGGAGATCTACCGGGTGCTGCGGCCGGGCGGACAGTTCATCGTCGGACAGATCGTGCCGTACGCGGATGTGGACGCGTTCTGGATGTTCCGGGTCTTCAAGAAGAAGCAGCCGCTGCTGTACCAGATGTTCCGCGAGGAGGACTTCCGGGCGCTGCTCACCGGCGGCGGATTCACCGACGTACGGATGGAGGAGTACTTCCTGTGGGAGTCGATCGACCGGTGGATCGACACCCATGAGACGACCCCGGCCAACCGGCAGGAGATCTACCGCCTCTATTACGACGCGCCGCGCGAGGTCCGCGACGTCCACCCGTTCGAGGTGCTGCCGGACGGTTCGGTCCGCGACCGGTGGCGGTGGTGTGTGTACTCGGTACGGAAACCCCTCCATGCCTAGCCGCACCGTGGAACGCCCGGTCGACGAGGTCGTCCGCGGGCTGGAGCTGCTGCGGCCGCTGCGGGGCACGCCGGTGCCGCACTTCCGTACCAAGGTTCGCGACCTGGTCGTCCTCGCGTCGAGTTCGCGGGGCGGGTCGAGCATGCTCGCCGAGCTGCTGCGGTCCTCGCCGCATCTGCTGCATCTGCGCGCCGAGCTGAATCCGCTGCTCCGGCTGGTCGGCCTCGACCACCCGCACAGCGGCACCGGATCCGACGCGCTGGACGCGGCGCACTGGCATACGCTGCCGCCCCGGTCCCGGGCGTTGTTCGAGGCGGAACTGGCACTGGACGCGGGCTCTCCCGGCACCGGCGTGGAGAACCTGGCGGCGGACGCGGCATGGCGGCTGGTCATGCAGTGGCCGGAGCTGGGCCTCGACCCCGTCGACCTGGTGCGGACCGCGGAGGCGGTACTGGACCGTGATCTCCCCCGGTTCGCGCGGGCGCTGATCGGTATGACCGGCGTGAACCCCTGGTACTACGACCTTCCCGGGCAGTCACCGGGACCACGACCGGCCGGGCCTCCCGGTGACGTACTGCTCGAAGAGCCGCCCTTCGTCCTGCCCCGCCCGTGGCGGCCCGCGAACGAACACGATCTCGCCACCAGACCACTGGTGATCAAGACACCGGGCAACGCCTACCGGCTCGGCTTCCTGCGGGCGGTGTTCCCCGACGCGCGGCTGCGGGTGCTGCATCTGACCAGGAACCCGGCCGCCTCCGTCAACGGGCTGGTCGACGGGTGGCTGCACCACGGCTTCCACGCCTACCGGCTGGACGAGCCGCTGCGGATCACCGGATACGCCGACGTACGGCCGGCCGACCGGCACTGGTGGAAGTTCGATCTGCCACCCGGCTGGTCCGGGTACACCGCCGCCGACCTGCCCCGGGTCTGCGCCCACCAGTGGCTGTCGAACCATCGTGCGGTGCTCGCGCACGGGGCGGATCACACGGTGCGCTTCGAGGACCTGATCAGCGGTCCGCAGGCCCGGGTGGACGCCGTCGAGCGGATCGCGGACTGGCTGGGAATCCCGTTCGACGGGCCGCTGAGGCGGGCCACGACCGACGGCATCGCCGCCACCGTGGCCACCGCCGCACCGCGCCCCGGCCGGTGGCGGGTGCGGGAAGGGGAGATCCGGTCCGCTCTGAGCGCCGATGTCCTCGCGATGGCGGAGAGGCTTGGTTACGCCCATGACGATCACTGGATCTGAGCCGAGCACCCACGGCGGCCCGGGGTGGGTCCCCCGGATGGCGTCGCATACGGACGAAGTCGCGGCCGGAGGGGTGTGGGAGCCGTGCGGGTACCGGTCGGAGACCGCCGCGCTGCGGTCGGTACTGCTGGTCCGCCCGCCGGACAGCATCGCCGGGGTACGACGGCCCGGGGCCTCCCTCATGCTCGGGGCGGTTGACCTCCCCGCGATGCGGGCGCAGTACGAAGCCCTGGCGGACCGCCTCCGGGACCACGGGGTCGAGGTCCGTCTGACGGCCCCCGACGCGACGCCGAACGTGGTGTTCGCCCGGGACCTGTTCTGGATGACCCCGGCCGGGGCGGTGCTGGCGCGGATGGCGTCGGCGCAGCGGGCGGGCGAGGAGCGGCATGCCGCGCTCGCCCTGGCCGGGGCCGGGTTCCCGATCCTGCGGACGGTGTCCGGGACCGCCGTGTTCGAGGGCGCCGACGCGCTGTGGATCGACCCGTCGACGGTGCTCGTCGGTACCGGGTTCCGGACGAACGCGGCGGGCGCGGCCGAGGTCGCGTCGGCGGTCGCGGGACTGGGCGCACGGGTGGTGACGGTGCCGCTGGGGCCGGGCGTACAGCATCTGCTGGGGACGGTGGTGTTCCTCGACTCGTCCACCGCGGTCGTCCACCGGGCGGCGTGCCCGCCGGAGCTGACGGCGCTGCTCGCCGAGTACGGCTACCGGGTGATCGCCCTGCCACCGGACGAGGAGCTGCTGGTGGGGCGTGGCATGAATCTGCTGGTACTCGCGCCGGGGCGGGTCCTGATGCCCGCGGGCTGCCCGGGAATCCGGCGGACGCTGGAGCGGGCGGGTATCGCCGTCGACGAGATCGGCATCGGCGAGTACCTGCGGGCGGCCGGCGGGATCGGCTGTGTGACCGGGGTGGTGCGCCGTGACCACTGAGAGCCGGTCACTCGGCCGGTTACTGGGGCGGGTACACGGTGGGGTCGTCCAGCGGCACCTTCAGCCAGGAGATCATCTGCCGGAGCTGGTGGTACGCAGCGAGCCGCTGCTCGTCCGAATCGGCCTCCTCCGCGGCCGCGATCGGCTCCCACAGCCGCGGCACCATCACCGGCCCGAGTTCGAGCAGGCCGCCGCTGCCGCCGGTGGCCCACTTCGCCAGTACGTACCGGGCGATCGCACCGACCGGGATGTCGAGGTTCCGGGACATCCCGCGCACGGTCTCCAGCGGATCGAGGAGCCCGTAATCGACCACCTCAGCCTTGAAGTTGGCATGCGGGTCGTCCGCCGGCCAGCACCGTTCCCATCGGCGCAGCCGAACTGTCGGCGTACCGGTCGCGTCGTAGGCCAGGTCATCCATGTCGCCGTCCATGACGCCACCCTAAGGGCGGCACCGAGCTTGTCCCACCGGGCAAGGATGAACACCGAAATGAGGAGAGGAGTACCAGTGAACGAGACCCTTCGTGAGGAGCAAGTCGCCCTCGTTCCGGCCGACTCGACCGCCGCCACCAGCGGCACCGTCACGGTCGACGACGAGGCGATCCGCCAGCAGCTGCGCAGCCTCGGCTACCGCATCTGATGCAACCGCCCCGGCCCTCCCGCACGGGCGGGCCGGGGCGTCCCCGCAACGAGGACCGAGCGAGCCCGCCACGCGTCCGGACGGCCCGGACGGCCGGGCGGCGTGCCCGGCCCACGTCGAGGAGAACTGGACCGACCCGCGTCCGGCCTCCCCGCGCCGCGCCATGGACGACGCGACCGGGTGAGCCACCGGCGGACACCGGGCGGACACCGTCGGAGCAGCGGATCTCACACGATGTACGGCGGGCGATCGCCCGCGGGTACCCGGGGGCCTGACCGCATAGGGGCAGAACAGTGAGTCAGTCCAGCCTTCCTTTTCCACGACCACGACCGCGTTCACGGGAGAAGCGCGGCCGCGCGCTGATCGTGCAGCAGGGCGCCTGGGACATGCCCAAGGAATCGATGCCGCTGGCCGCCGGGTATCTGACGGCCGCGGCACAGGCCGATCCCGTGGTGGGCCCCGAGTTCGACGTGGGAATACAGAATTTCCGCGGCGGGGAATCACTCGGCTCGATGGCGCGCACCCTCTTCTCCGGCGTCGTACCGGACGTGCTGGCGTTCTCGGTCTTCGGCTGGAACTTCAATCAGTTCGGCGCGCTCGCCGAGACCTACAAGTCGATCCGCCCGGACGGTTGGGTCGTCTTCGGCGGAACGCATGTCGCGCACCAGGCGGAGCGGGTCTTCCGACGCTTCCCCGAGGTCGATGTCGTCGCCAACGGCGAGGGCGAGTTCACCTTCCGCGATCTGCTGCTCGCCGTCCTGGAGGAGAAGTCGCCGTACGATCTCGCGCGGGTGCCGGGAATCTCGTACCGCGACGAGGAAGGCACGGTCCACACCACCGCCGAACCACCGCGCATCGACGATCTGGACAGCATTCCGTCGCCCTTTCTCACCGGGGCCATTCCGATGCTGGACCACCACGGCCGGTTCCGCTACGACGTCGCGCTGATGGAGACCAACCGGGGCTGTCCGTACAAGTGCTCGTTCTGCTACTGGGGTGGCGCGGTCGGTCAGCGGATGCGTGACTTCTCCCGCGAGCGGCTGCGCGCGGAACTCGATGTCTTCGGCTTCCACCGGATTCCGACGGTGGTGTTGTGCGACTCGAATTTCGGTATGCGGCAGCCGGACGCGGAGTTCGTCGAGGACCTCGTCAGAACACGCGAGAAATACGGGTTCCCGCAGTCGTTGGAGACGTCGTGGGCGAAGAACAAGTCCAAGACGTTCCACAACATCATCCGCCGGATGAAGGCCGAGGGGTTCCAGAGCTCGTTCACCGTGGCGCTGCAGACCCTGGACGACACGGCGCTGCGCGACATGGGCCGGAGCAATATGCGGCTCAACGAGTGGCGGGACCTCGCGGCCTGGCTCGCGGCGGAGGGACTCGACGCCTACGCCGAGCTGATCTGGGGCGCGCCGGGTGAGACGGTCGACTCCTTCCTGACGGGTTACGACCGACTCTCCGAGCATGTCTCCCGGATCGCCGTCTATCCCCTGTTGCTGCTGCCCAATACGAGCTATACGGAGAATCGCGAGGAGCACGGTTTCGTCACCGTGCGCGGCGACAACGACGACTTCGAGTACGTTCTCGCCAACCGCACCGTCACGGTCGCGGAGAACACGATGATGCAGCGGTTCATGTTCTGGGCCCGGCTGATGAGCGAGAATATGTACTTCCGGCATATCTGGGTGCCGCTGCGGGAGCTGGCCGGGCTCACCCAGAGCGCCGTACTGCTGCTCCTTTCGGACTGGTGCCAGGACTCGGCCGATCCCGCCGTGGCCGAGCTGCTCGGTCACGGCCGCGAGTTCACCGACTCCGGACTGGTGGTCGAGTCGCTGCACAGGCTCTACGCCGACCCCCGGTTCGCGCCGGTCTTCCGGCGGTGGTGGGAGGAGGCGATCCTGCCGAAGGTGCCCGAGCGGCACAGACCGCTGCTGAACGAGATCTTCCGGTACGACGGCGCGACCCGGCCGATCTACTCCGGAGCGGAGGCCGGGGACGCCGAGGTACGCGGCATCGACGGTCTGCCGCACTACATCCGCCGCGGTCTGCGGTTCCAGTACGCGATGCCGGATGTCCTCGACGCCATCCGGGCGGGCCGTCCGTTCGACGCCGAACCCTCGCCGGTCGAGCTGACGCTCGCCTTTCGCGTCGGGTTCGGCGACTATCTCGACAATCACGAACTCGCGACCTACTACGCCGGCCGTTGCCTGGAGATCCGGCGGCTGACGGTGGAACGGCCGAGTACGCCGTACGACGAGGCGGCCACCCGCCGAGGGCGCCGGGCTCAGCCGAACAGCGGGATGATGTCGGAGCCGTAGGCGTCGATGGTCGCCTCGCGGGCGTCGTGCATGTCGTAGATCGCGAACTGGTCGACACCGAGGTCCCGCAGGGCGCGCAGCTTCTCGATATGGGCCTCGACCGGGCCGAGGAGACAGAACCGGTCGACGATCTCGTCCGGGACGAAGTCGGTGGAGGGGTTCCCGGCGCGGCCGTGGTGGCTGTAGTCGTAGCCCCGGCGGGCCCGGATGTACTCGGTCAGCTCCTCGGGGACCATCGAGGAGTGCTCGCCGTAGCGGGCGACCAGGTCGGCGACGTGGTTGCCGACCATCCCGCCGAACCAGCGGCACTGGTCGCGGGCGTGGGCCAGGGCCTCGGGCGATCCGTCGGCGGTGACGTAGGCGGGGGCGGCCACGCAGACGGTGAGGGACGCCGGGTCGCGGCCCGCCTCGGTCGCGGCCCGCCGTACGGCCTTGATCATCCACTCCGTGAGGTAGGGGTCGGCCAGTTGGAGGATAAATCCATCGGCTTTGCGGCCGGTCAGGGCGAGCGCCTTCGGTCCGTACGCGGCCATCCAGACGGGCAGCTTCCCGTCCTTGATCCACGGGATCCGCAGCGGCTTGCCGTCGACCTCCGCCTCGCGTCCCTCGGCCAGGTCACGGATCACCTCGACGGCCTCTCCCAGCCGGGCCAGGGTGTTGGGGGCCCGGCCGGCGACCCGCATCGCGGAGTCCCCGCGCCCGATACCGCAGACCGTGCGGTTGCCGTACATGTCGTTGAGGGTGGCGAAGGTGGAGGCGGTGACCTCCCAGGTACGGGTGCCCGGGTTGGTGACCATCGGTCCGACCCGCAGCTTCTGCGTGTTGGCCAGGATCCGGCTGTGGATGACGAACGGCTCCTGCCACAGCACGGCCGAGTCGAAGGTCCAGCCGTAGCGGAAGCCGTTCCGTTCGGCCCGCTTCATCAGGTCCACGACCCGGGACGCGGGCGGGTCGGTCTGCAGAACGAGGCCGAAGTCCATACATCGCTCCTTGCTGGGAAATGCCGGTGCCGGGACGAAACGCCCTACAGGTACTGACAGGTGGCGCGGGGGACGAACGCCCCGTGACCGGCCCGGCCGGTGTACCGGCGTTGGTCGATGACGATCTCGCCGCGCGAGAGCACGGTCTCCACCCGCCCGGTCACCCGTGTGCCCTCGTACGCCGAGTAGTCCACGTTCATGTGATGCGTCGCGGCCGAGATGACCTGCTCGGCGTGCGGATCGTAGAGGACGACATCGGCGTCCGAACCGGGCGCGATGGTGCCCTTCTGGGGATAGAGACCGAACATCCGGGCCGGGGTCGCGCAGGCGATCTCGATCCAGCGGCGGCGGCTGATGTGCCCGTCCACGACCGCCTGGTGGAGCAGGTCCATCCGGTGCTCCACCCCCGGCAGCCCGTTCGGGATCTTCGAGAAGTCGCCCCGGCCGAGTTCCTTCTGGCCCGTGAAGCAGAACGGGCAGTGATCGGTGGAGACCACCTGGAGATCGTTCGTCCGCAGGCCCCGCCAGAGCGCCGCCTGGTGCTCGCGCGGCCTCAGGGGCGTACTGCAGACGTATTTGGCGCCCTCGAAGTCCGGCTCCGCCAGATTGTCCGTCGACAGGAACAGGTACTGCGGACAGGTCTCGCCGAAGACCGGCAGATCCTTGTCCCGGGCGGCGGTGATCTCGGCCACGGCCTCCTCGGCGGAGACATGGACGACGTACAGCGGGGCGCCCGCGACCCGGGCGAGCTGGATCGCCCGATGGGTGGCCTCGGCCTCCAGCAGGGCTCGGCGGACCTCACCGTGGTAGCGGGGGTCGGTCCGGCCCGCCGCCAGCGCCTGCTCCACCAGGACGTCGATGGCGATGCCGTTCTCGGCGTGCGTCATGATCAGCCCGCCGTTGCCGGCGGCCCGCTGCATGGCCCGCAGGATCCGGCCGTCGTCGCTGTAGAAGACGCCCGGATAGGCCATGAAGAGCTTGAAGGAGGTGATGCCTTCCTCCACCAGCCGGTCCATCTCCTTGAGGGACTGCTCGGTGACGTCGGAGAGGATCATGTGGAAGGCGTAGTCGACGGCGCAGTTGCCGTCGGCCTTGGCGTACCAGGCGTCGAGTCCGGCCCGCAGGGAGTGGCCGACGGACTGGACGGCGAAGTCGACGATCGTCGTGGTGCCGCCCCAGGCGGCGGCCCGGGTCCCGGTCTCGAAGGTGTCGCAGGCGAAGGTGCCGCCGAACGGCATCTCCATGTGGGTATGGGCGTCGACGCCGCCCGGGACGACGTACTTCCCGGTGGCGTCCACGATCCGGTCCGCGGTCCACGCCTCGGCGGCGGCGGAGCCGTGGGCGGCGAGTGCGGCGATCCGGCCGTCCTCGATCAGGACGTCGGCATGGGTCTCCTCGGCCGCGGTGATCACCAGTCCGCCGCGGATCAGGGTGCGGTTGCTGCTCATGACCGGTGCGCTCCTCTGGTACGTGACGGGTGCGGACGGGGCGCGGACGGGGCGTCAGACTTCGCGCAGGGCCTGTTCGAGCACGGCCGCGCCCTCTTCCGCCTCGGCGACGGTGAGCGTCAGCGGCGGCGCGATCCGCAGCACGCTGGTGTCGTGGCCGCCGCCCTTGCCGACGAGGAGTCCGCCCGCCCTGGCGGCCTCCAGTACGGCGGCGGTGGCGGCCGGGTCGGCGATGCCGGTACCGGGCCGGACGATCTCGATCCCGATCATCAGACCGCGGCCGCGTACCTCCCGGACCGCGGGCAGCCCCGCCGTGATCCCGCGCAGCCGCTCGATCAGCAGTCCGCCGACCCGGCGGGCATTGCCCTGGAGGTCGTGTTCCAGCAGATAGGAGAGGTTGGCGAGACCGGCGGCCATGGTCACGGGCGAGCCGCCGAAGGTGGAGATGGAGTTGGCGTCGATCGAGTCCATGATCCCGGCCCGGGCCACGACTCCGCCGACGGACATCCCGTTGGCGATGCCCTTGGCGAAGGTGACCAGGTCGGGCGGGCCGTTGCGGTCGTGGGCCTGCCAGCCCCAGAAGTGGTCACCGGTCCGGCCCCAGCCGGTCTGGACCTCGTCGGAGATCCAGAGCACCCCGTGCCGGTCGAGGACCTCGCGGAACGCGGCGTACAGCCCGTCGGGCGGCGAGGTGAAGCCGCCGACGCCCTGGATCGGTTCGGCGATCAGGGCGGCGGGCGGTCTGCCCTGGCCGATCAGATCCTCCAGATCGGCCACGCACGCCGCGATGAAGCGGTCGTCGGTGAGATCGGCGTACGGGCCCCGGGTGCGGACGCCGCCGTGGACGTAGAGGGTCTGGAGCGGGGAGAGCCCGGTCGGTGACCAGGCGCTGTTACCGGTGATGCCGACGGAGGAGAAAGACCGGCCGTGGTAGCTGTTGCGCATGGCGAGGATCTGCGGGGACCCCCGGTGGGCGGTGGCCAGCAGCAGGGCCGTGTCGGTGGCCTCGGTACCGGAGGTGGTGAAGAAGACCCGGGCGTCGGGAATGCCGGAGAGGGCGGCGATCCGCTCGGCCAGCTCGATCATGGGCCGGTTGAGATAGAGCGTCGAGGAGTGCACGATCCGGCCCGCCTGTTCGCCGATCGCCCGGGTGACCTCGGGCAGGGCGTGGGCGGTCATGGTGGTGAGGATGCCGCCGAAGAAGTCCAGATACCGGTTGCCTTCGGTGTCCCAGACGTACCGGCCCTCGCCGTGGCTCAGTTCGATCGGCTCGTCGTAGTAGAGGGCCAGCCAGCGGGGCAGTACGGCGCGGTGACGGTCGTACAGCGGATTCGCGGCGGGCCGTCCCGGCGCGGCCGCACCCCCGGCACCGGCCCTCCCGGCGGCCGGGGGCGCGGCACCGGTACCCGGGCGCGTGGGACCGGCGGCCCGGCCCTGGGCGCGGTTCACGGCCGTACCAGCCCTTCATAGGCGTCGGGGCGCCGGTCGCGGTAGAAGGCCCACTGCTGCCGCACCTCGTCGATCAGACCGAAGTCGAGGTCCCGGACGACCAGCTCCTCCGCCGTGTCGTCGGCGACGTCACCGACGAACTGCCCCCGGGGGTCCACGAAGTAGCTGGTGCCGTAGAAGTCGTTGTCGCCGTACTCCTCCCGGCCGACCCGGTTGATGGCGGCGACGAAGTACTCGTTGGCGACGGCCGCCGCGGGCTGCTCCAGCCGCCAGAGATAGCCGGAGAGACCGCGCGAGGTGGCGGACGGGTTGTAGACCAACTGGGCCCCGGCGAGACCGAGCTGCCGCCATCCCTCGGGGAAGTGGCGGTCGTAGCAGATATAGACCCCGATCCGGCCCGCGGCGGTCTCGAAGACCGGCCATCCCGCGTTCCCCGGGCGGAAGTAGTACTTCTCCCAGAACCCCTCGACCTGCGGAATGTGATGCTTGCGGTACTTGCCGAGATAGCTGCCGTCGGCGTCGATCACGGCGGCGGTGTTGTAGTAGAGGCCGGGGCCCTCGATCTCGAAGACCGGGGCCACGATCACCATGCCGGTCTCCCGGGCCAGCTCCCGCATCCGCCGTACGGTCGGCCCGTCGGGCACCGGCTCCGCCCAGCGGTAGTGCTCCGGCTCCTGCACCTGGCAGAAGTAGGGAGCGTTGAAGACTTCCTGGAACCCGATCACCCGGGCGCCCCGCTCGGCGGCGGTACGGGCGTACGCCTCGTGTTTGGCGATCATCGACTCGGTGTCGCCGGTCCAGGTGGCCTGGACGAGTGCGGCGCGTACGACTGTGGCCATGGGCTGCTCCTTCGGCCGGGCGGGCACCCGGCATCGGCGCATCGCCTCTACGCACGTAGACGCGGAACGTAGATGGAGAACGTAAGCCCCGTCACACAGCGGGGCAAGACCATTGCCGCCGACCCGCTGAGTCGATCATGTTTCACCCGGACGGCGGGGTGTCCGCTCCGTCGCCGGGGGTTTCCCCGAGGGTGACGGCGATGCCCTGGTGGGGCCTGGCGCCGCGCCGCGCCAGCCGGGCGGGCCAGTCCACGAGCCGGAACTGCCAGCCGTACTTGCGGGCGACGAGGTCGCGGGCGCGCTTCGTACCCTCGGCGTCGAGGAGTTCGCCGGTACCGCCGGACCGGGCCGCGCCGTCGGCGATCCGCCCCCGGACGTCGCAGACGGTGACGGTGACCCGGGGGTCGCGGCCGAGCCGCTTGACCTTCCAGGATTCCTTGTTGGTCCAGACGTAGAGCCTGCCGCCGTCCTCGGCGAACCAGACCGGGGTGGCCACCCCGGTGCCGTCCCGGCGGAAGGTGGTGAGGCTGATGTAGCGGGCGGCGGCGATGTCATCGGCTGCGGTCACACCGCCGAGCCTACGCGCCGCCCTCACGGGCCCGGTCGTACGCGTCCCGGGCCCGGCGCAGATCCGTGCCGTGTTCGCGCGTCCAGGCGCAGGCGGCGTCGAGCGGTCCGACCAGGGACCGGCCCAGCGGTGTGAGGGCGTACTCGACGCGCGGCGGATTCTCGTCGTAGGCGGTACGGCTGACGATGCCGTCGCGCTCCATCGCGCGCAGGGTCTCGGTGAGGACCTTGGGCGTCACCCGGTACAGCGGGCGGCGCAGTTCGGTGAAGCGCCGCGGGCCGTCCTGGAGGCAGCGCAGGACCATCGCCGACCACTTGTCGCCGAAGCGCAGGGGCCGCCGCTCGGGCTCGGAGCAGCCGTCGGCGAACAGTTCGCGCGGCAGCGGCGGCCGTACGGTCTCCCCCTCGGGGGTGCCCGTCGCGTCCCTCGTCTCCTTCGTGTCCATGGCCCCATTGTCACCGGCCCGACCGGGCGGTGGCCGGAAAGCGCCCCCGGCGGGGGCCGGTACCGTTGCGGTAACCGGCGGGTGCCGTCCTAGCGTCCGGCCCATGAGCGAATCGACGCACAAGAAGAAGACAGCGGACCTCGTCGTCTACGGGGCCGCGGGCCGGGTGGGGCGCGCGGTCGTCACCGAGGCGGTGACCCGGGGCCACCGGGTGACGGCGGTGGTACGGGACCCGGACCGGGCCTTCGGGCTCGGCTCGGACGCGGTGACGGTGGTCCGGGGAGACGTCACCGACCATGCCTCGGTCACCGCGACCGCGACGGGCCACCGGGTCGCGATCAATACGACGTTCCGGCTCGGCGTACCGTCCGAGGAGTTCTTCGTGGCAGCGGCGAAGGCGCTGGTGGCGGGGTTGACGGCAGCGGGCGTCGGCCGGTTCGTGACACTCGGCGTGACCTCCACCCTGGAGACCGCGCCCGGGGTGCGGCTGATGGACGACGCCGGCTTCCCGGAACCCGCCCGGGTCTTCTCCCGGGGGCACGCGGCGGAGTGGGAACTGCTGCGCGCGGCAGCGGGCAGCCTGGACTGGCTGATGGTCTGCCCGCCGGACCTGTCGTCGGGCCATCCGCGCACCGGCCGTTACCGCACCGCCGAGGGGACGGTGATCCCCGGCGGCCGGATCTGCCACGACGATCTCGCCCGGGCGCTGGTCGACGAGGCGGTCGACGCGCCCCGGCACCGCCGGATCCAGCTCGCGGTGGCAGCCGGATAGGCGTCGGGGCGGTTCCGGGACCGTCCCGCAGGTCGGCTACGTCGTCGGGGTCAGGACACAGGCGCCGGCCAGGTCGTCGGTCGACAGCCGCAGGGCGGCGGCGAGCGCGGCGACCGTGAAGAAGGCGGGGGTGGGCGCCCGGCCGGTCTCGATCTTGCGCAGTGTCTCGGCGGAGATCCCGGCCTCGGCGGCCACGTCGGCCATGCTGCGGGAACCACGCGCCTCGCGGAGGAGCCGGCCGAGCCGCTCGCCGCGTTCACGCTCTTCTGGAGTCAGGGGGGTACGGACCATGCCGTCATTCTAATACCGCGACCAACAAAAATACCGGTATAGTAATTGGCATGGTTGAGATCAAGACGGAAGAGTCCATCGAGGCGATGCGGGCCGCGGGCCGCGTCGTGGGACGAGCCCTGGCCGCGGCCCGCGCGGCGGCGGCGGTCGGCGTCGGACTACGGGAGCTGGACCGGGTCGCCAGGACCGTCCTCGACGAGGCGGGCGCGGGCTCCCCGTTCCTCGGCTACCGGCCCGCCTGGGCGCCCGTCCCCTTCCCCGCGGTGCTGTGCGTCTCCGTCAACGACGCCGTGGTCCACGGCATACCGGACGACTACCGGCTGCGCGACGGCGACCTCGTCAGCCTCGACTGCGGCGCGATCCTCGACGGCTGGGTCGGCGACGCGGCCGTCAGCTTCACCGTGGGACGGGCCAGGCCCGAGGACACCCGACTGATCGCCACGGGCGAGAAAGCCCTGGCGGCGGGCATCGCGGCCGCCGTCCCCGGCAACCGGATCGGCGATATCGCCCACGCGGTGGGCCGGGTCTGCCGGGACGCGGGCTACGGCATCCCCGACGGCTACGGCGGCCACGGCGTGGGCCGCTCCATGCACGAGGGCCCGGACGTGCCCAACGAGGGACGCGCGGGGCGCGGAATGCGGCTACGGGCGGGAATGGTGATCGCGATCGAGCCCATGCTGATCGCCTCCGGCGCGGACGACACCTACACGGCGCGCGACGGCTGGACGATCCGCACACTCGACACGAGCCGCGCGACGCACTCGGAACACACGGTCGCGATCACCCCCACGGGCCCCCGCGTCCTGACGCTCCCCTAGCCGGAAGCCTCCCGCCACCCTTCGCGGGCCGCGCCCGGCGACCTGCTGTCGTTCGCGGTCTGCGGACCGGCCGTAGTTGCTCGCGCAGTTCCGCCCCCTATGCCTTCGGCAATGGGGGGACCCCCAGCGCCTTGGCCCTCCCGGTGAGGCCCACAACCCCGGGTCCCGCCCGGCGGCCTGATGTTGTCGGCGGTCCACACCACCGTCGTGGCTGTTCGCGCAGTTCCCCGCGCCCCTAAAAGCCTCTCCCCGGCCCCGCCCCTGGGCAAAAGGGGCCCGCCTTCCTGCAAGGGCGACGAGGAGGGCAACCCAGGGGCTCGGGGAACTGCGAGACAAGCCACAGACGGGTCGCAGACCGCCGACAACATCAGGCCGCCGGGCGGACCCGGGTTGCGGGGCGCACCCCTGGAGGGGCGACGCGCTTCGGGGCGGGGGGTCAATTCGGCGTGAGGAACGCGCGGGCGAGCGCCTCGCCCCGGGTCGTCGCGGACGTACGGCTCTCCACCGGGTCCGCCTCGGAGCCGGTGAAGAGGATGTACGTCACGCCCGACGGCACTCCCCCGTCGACCGGATCCGCGTCGATCCCCAGCGCCCGGGCCATCGCGTACGACGCCTCCCCGATGATCTTCGCGGGGCCGGTGTCGCCGACCACCCCGTATCCGACCCGGTCGCCGTGGACGACGGCGACGATTCCCCCGCCCCGGATCCCCGATTCGTAGTACTTCCAGATCGGTCCCGGCGTGGGTACCACCACATACGGCAGGGTCTCCGCGTCCAGCGGGCGCCCGTCGGACTGGCGGACGGCGGTATCGGGCAGATACCAGGGGTCGTTCTCGCGGTTGCAGATCGCGCCCTCAAGTCCGTCGCAGGCGACGTCCAGATCGGCCTTCCAGTACACCGCGCCCTTCGCCCCGCAGACCGGTACGGTCGCCTCGGCACCGGCGTCCTTGGCGTAACTCCCCTTGGACACCCGGTCGCAGCCCGCCGTCCGGGCGCGCAGTTCGTCCGCTCCCACGGCTCGCGCGGACTCCACGGCCTCGACCGTCTTCGTTGCCCCCGCGGCCACGACAGGAACCGCGCCCGCTCCCGTCGCGCCCATCGCCACCACCCCGCCGTCGTCCGCCGCCGCGGACCGGGACCCCGCGGACGGCGGGGTCGCGTAACTCGCCGCCGCGGGCGCGGCGGGGGCCGCTGCAGCCGCCAGGACGGCCGCCCCGGAGGCGGTGGCGAGGGCGGCGAAGGTGCGAACATGCATGGGAATGGTCGCCTTTCTGTGCGGTTTCCGCGCGGAAAAGCGTCCTTACCCGCTCCCGGTCGCGACCGATCCCCCCGCTCCGCGCCGGGTTGTGCCGCCGCCCCGGCCAAGTGGGCCGGGGCGGACGGAGGTTGCCCGGGGCGGGCCGCCGTGACCTGGAACCGGATGGAGTACGCCCGTTCGGGACGGGGTCCGGATCGCGGACCGTAAGACCGTCACAGTCACCACGGCCACCCCGAGCGGCGCGCCCAGCGCGACCAGCGCCCCGAACGGCCCTCGTTACGGCCTGCCGTCGCTCGGGTGGACCACCATCGCCGAACCGCCCCCGCGCCGGGTCTTCTCCGCCGCCGCCAGCCAGCGGCCGTCCGGGAGGCGTTCGATACCGGTCGCGGCGCCGATCTCGGGGTTGAGCCGGAATCCGTGCCCGATCCGCTCCAGTTCGGCCCGGAGCGGGCTGTTCCAGAGTCCGGGTTCCAGTTCGGTCGTGGTCTGGTTCCGCTGGCTGGCGCGCGGCGCGGCGATCGCCTCCACCAGCGGCAGACCCCGGTCCAGTCGGCCCGTCAGGGTCTGGAGGACGGTGGTGATGATGGTCGCGCCGCCCGGGGAGCCGAGGGCCAGCACCGGCCGCCGGTCGTCGTCGAGGACGATCGTCGGGGACATGGAGGAGCGGGGCCGCTTCGCGGGGCCGGGCAGATTCGGGTCGTGGACGGCCGGGTTCGCCGGGGCGAAGCTGAAGTCCGTCAGTTCGTTGTTGAGCAGGAACCCGCGCCCCGGGACGGTGATCCCGCTGCCGCCGGTGGATTCGATGGTGAGGGTGTACGCGACGACGTTGCCCCACCGGTCGGCGGTGGTCAGATGGGTGGTGCTCTCGACGTCGCGCACCGTCGGCGCCGCCGTCCCGGTCGTGCCGCAGGGAACCGGGTTACGGGGGTCGCCGGGCGCCAACGGGCTGGTGAGGACCGCGTCGTCCTTGATCAGGCATGACCGGCTGTCGGCGAACCGCTGCGACAGCAGGCCCTTGACGGGAACGTCCTCGAACGCCGGGTCGCCGACCCAGCGGCCCCGGTCCGCGAAGGCGATCCGGCTGGCCTCGACGAACCGGTGCAGATACCCGGCCGGTGACACCCGCCCCAGGTCGGTGCGTTCCAGCATGTTGAGCGCCTGGCCGACGCTGGTGCCGCCGGAGGAGGAGGGTGCCATGCCGTAGACGCCGAGACCCCGGTACTCGCTCTTGGTGGGGGCGCGCCGGATCGTTTTGTACGACCGCAGATCGCGCGGGGTCAGATCACCGGGGCGGACGATCCGGGTGGCGCCGGGCGCCACCGGCGGCTTGCGGACGGTGGCGACGATGTCCTCGGCGATATCGCCCCGGTAGAGCGCCCCGACGCCGTCGTCGGCGAGTTCGCGGTAGGTCCGGGCCAGGTCGGGGTTCTTGAAGGTGGTGCCGACGACGGGCAGCTGCCCGCCGGGCAGGAAGAGTTCGGCGGTGGCCGGGAAGTCGGCGAACCGCGCCTGGTTGGCCTCGGTCTGGGCGCGGAAGGTGGCGTCGACGGTGAAGCCGTCCCGCGCCAGCTTCTCGGCGGGCTTCAGCAGCCGGGCCAGTGGCCGGCTGCCCCAGGCGCGCAGGGCCGTCTCCCAGGTGGCGGGGGTGCCGGGGGTGCCGACGCCCAGTCCGCTGGTCT
The DNA here is from genome assembly GCF_040641415.1 of Streptomyces sp. NPDC020875. Taxonomy (NCBI): domain Bacteria; kingdom Bacillati; phylum Actinomycetota; class Actinomycetes; order Kitasatosporales; family Streptomycetaceae; genus Streptomyces; species Streptomyces sp. NPDC020875. The sequence goes on from NZ_JBFADP010000050.1 coordinate 40,416, forward strand.
GGCCCTGGTCGAAGGGGATGGGGCGGCCGTTCTCCAGGAAGAGGGAGGCGTCGGCGGAGCGGGGCGCGGTCTCCCGGCCGTCGACGGTGTGCACGGTCCGGGTCCGGGCGTCGTAGTAGACGAGGTAGCCGCCTCCGCCGATGCCCGCCGAGTACGGTTCCGTGACGCCGAGGGCGGCGGCGGTGGCGACGGCCGCGTCCACCGCGTTTCCGCCGCGCCGCAGGATCTCGATCCCGGCGGCGGAGGCGTCCGCGTCGACACTGGCGACGGCTCCGCCGTATCCGGTGGCGACCGGGGTCTTCACCGGCGGTCCGCCGGGTGAACCGGGGTGTCGTACGGGCGGATCGGCGGGCGGCGCGGCGGCGCCGATCGTGACGACGGCCGCCGCCGCGGCCAGCAGCGCGATGTTCCGGGTGGTGGTACGACGCATCCGAACGAACCTCCAGTCGACGCCAGTGCGGACAACCTAGCGGCCCCGTACCACCCCCGTCAGGAGCGCACCGCGCGGCGGCGGGCGGTCCGCGCGGATCCCGGGCGGGCCCGGACGGAAGTAGCATGCGCCGACATGAACGACGACATACGCAATATCGTCCTCGGGCTGGTCGCCGCGGGGATCAGCGCCCTGGTCGGCTGGGTGGCCCGCACCTACCGCTGGCGCCGGTCGCTCCGCCGTACCCAGGACTTCTTCGGGCTTCCGGCGAACTCGGACGCGCTGCTGGTCGTCAACCGGGAGGCCGGGCGGGACGGTTCGGTGAAGCGGCGGGACGTGTTCGCCCTGCTGGAGCTGGCGGCGCTGATCAAGGACTGCGGGGCGCGGGCCCGGGTGGTCTGGCACGACGAGGCCAGGGAAGGGGTGGGCGAGCAGGCGGAGTTCTGTGTCGGCGGGCCGACGTCGAACCAGCGGATGGCGGCCCATCTGCGGAGTCTGCTGCCCGGGGTCGCGATGGACATGTCGGCGGAACCGGGCCCGGACCGGGGCGCGTTCCGGATCGGTACGGAGGTGTACCGGGCCGAGTACGGGGTCTCCGAGTACGTGCTGCTGGCCCGGCTGACGCCGGGTGAGGAGGGGCGGCCGGTCTTTCTGCTCTGCGGTCAGCTGGCGATCGCCAACCAGGCGGCGGCCCGCTATCTGGCCCGGCATCACCGGGAGCTGGCCGGAGCCCACCGCAAGGGGTCGTTCTGTCTGCTGCTGAAGGTGGTGGACTCGGCGGCGTACGGCCCCGATGTGGTCGAGCTGGTGGCCGATGTCACCGAATCGGCGCGGACGCCGCGCCCGGCGGTGGAGGCGGACGCGGCCGGACCGGTGTGACACCCGGTACGACCGGTTCCGGTACGACCGGCCGCGGCCCGGGCGGCGGCTCACCGGGCACGGGCCCCGCCCGCCCCGCCCCGGCCGCAGCTGACCTTCTCCCCGCCCCCGAGGCCGGTCGGCACGGGGTCCGTGCCGGGTCCGACGGGCGAGAAGTGATCACCGGCTGCCGCCGGGGCCCTACCGGGGCCGGGTTTCGGTGCTCCATGAGCCGCCGCCTCGGACCTACGCCCGGTCGGGCGGGGGTGGCGGGCCCTGGGGGCCCGTGGTCAGCAGACTCCCCGGTTCGGCCGGGGCGATGTCCACGCCCTCGGTCTTCGGATTGCGGCGCTGCCGCCGGGCCACCCAGTTGGCGAACCAGGAGAGCAGCATGCAGAGCCCGATGTAGATCGGTGCGATCACCATCACGACCGGGATGAACGGCAGGTCGTAGTCGAGGTTGGAGGCGATCAGCTTGCCCGCGTGGAGGAACTCCTCGTAGGTGATGAGATAGCCGAGTGAGGTGTCCTTGAGGGCGACCACGAGCTGGCTGATGATCGCGGGCAGCATCGCCCGGACCGCCTGGGGCACCAGGACATGGGTCATCACCTGGGTCTTGCGCATCCCGAGGGCGTACGCGGCCTCGCGCTGGCCGCGGTCGACGGCGTTGACGCCGGTCCGGAAGACCTCGGCGAGCACCGAGCCGTTGTAGAGGGTCAGTCCGGCGACCAGGGCGGGCAGCGGCTGGACCTTCAGCGCCACGAAGATGAAGAAGATCATCACCAGTACGGGCATCGCGCGGAAGAACTCCACCAGGAGGGTGGCGATCCAGCGCACCGCGCGGTGTTCGGAGAGCCGTCCGGTGGCGAGGACGCCGCCGAGGACGAGGGAGAGCACGGCCGCGTAGGCGAATGCCTTGAGGGTGTTGCCGAGCCCCTGGAGCAGGAGTTCCTGGATGCCCTTGTACTCGAACGGGGTCCACTTCTCGGCGGTGAACTGCCCGGTGTCGAAGAGCAGATAGACGATCCAGCCGGCGAGTGCGGCGATGGCGAGGGTGGCGCCGATTCCGTAGAGCCGGTGCCGTTTGCGGGTACGGGGCCCCGGAATGTCGTAGAGGGCGGTGGAATCGGTCATCTGGCGACTCCGTAACGCTTCTCCAGCACGTTGAAGAGCGCACTGATGGACAGGGTGATGATCAGATATCCGACGGCGATCCAGACAAAGGTCCAGATGATGTTGTAGCCCAGTTCGCTCAGCGTCTTGTAGGTGCCGAGGAGTTCGGTGACGCTGAAGGCGCCCGCGATCGCGGAGTTCTTGGCCAGGGCGATCAGGGTGGAGCCGATGGGCGGGATGACGGAGCGGAACGCCTGGGGCAGTACCACGGTGTGCAGGGTCTGGCCGAAGGACATGCCGAGGCTGCGGGCGGCCTCGCCCTGTCCCTTGGGGACGGTGTTGATCCCGGCGCGCAGGGCCTCGCAGATGAAGGCCGAGGTGTAGCAGCCGAGGGCGAGGATCGCGAAGAGCTGGAACGGCAGCACGATGCCGAACCGGGGCAGTCCGAGGACGACGGCGAAGAAGAGCAGGGTGAGCGGGGTGTTGCGGAGTACGGTCACCCAGACCGTGCCGAAGGCCCGCAGCGAGCCGACCGGGGAGACCCGGAACGCGGCGATCAGAAAACCGAGGACGAGGGCGAGTACCGAGGAGTAGAAGGTCAGCTCGACGGTGCCGAGGAAGCCCTGCCAGTAGAGGTCGATGTTGTCGGTCAGTACGTCCATGCGCCGGGCCTCCTCAGCTCGCCGGATAGCGGTCGATCGGGGGCGGCGTGGGCGCCGGGACCCCGGAGAGGCCGAGGGTGGCGTCGTACGCCTGCTTCCACTCGCCGCTCTTCTCACCGGCTTCGAGGGCGTCGTCGATGGCGAACCGGAGCGCGTTGTCGTTCCGGGGTACGCCGATGCCGTACGGCTCCTCGGAGAAGGGCTTGCCGACGATCTTCAGTTCGTCGGGCACCTTGGCGGCATAGCCGATCAGGATGGCGTCGTCGGTGGTGACGGCGTCGACCTGATAGGTGAGCAGATTGTCCACACAGACCGAGTAGGTGTCGTAGCCGACCAGGGTCGCCTTGGGATAGTCCGCCTTGATCCGCTGGTACGGGGTGGAGCCGGTGGCGGAGCAGACCCGTTTCCCGGCCAGGTCCTGGGGGCCGTGGATGTCGTTCTCGTCGGTTCGCACCAGCAGGGACTGGCCCGCCAGGTAGTAGGGACCGGCGAAGCCGACGAGCTTCTTGCGCTTGTCGTTGATGGTGTAGGTGCCGACGTAGTAGTCGATCTGGCCGTTCTGGAGGGCCGTCTCGCGGTTGGCGGACGCGATGGTGCGGAAGTGGATGCCCGCCGGGTCGAAGCCGAGATAGGCGGCGACCATTCTGGCGATCTCGATGTCGAAGCCGGAGTAGCGGCCGGTCGCCGGGTCCTTCTCACCGAGATAGGGCTGGTCCTCCTTGGCGCCGACGGTGAGATGGCCGCGGCTCTTCGCCCGCCGCCAGGTCGGGGATTCGGGGAGCTGGAATCCGGTGTTGACCCGGTAGACGGGGAGTCGGTCGGTCTGCGGGCCCTTGACGGGCGGGCTGCCCTCCTTGCCGCAGGCGGTGGCGGCGACGGCGGTCAGGGCGAGCAGGAGCGCCGTCAGGGCGCGGGTCGTCCGCCGCCGGTCCCGCCGGGGGCGGGACCCGGTGGCCGGGCGGGGCGGGCGGTGGGCGGTGGGAATCTTCCGGGTGCGCGGCATCGACGGTCCCCCGGTCAGTGCTTGAGGATCTTGGAGAGGAAGTCCTTCGCCCGGTCGCTCTCCGGATGGGTGAAGAAGTCCTCGGGGGCCCGGTCCTCGACGATCCTGCCGTCGGCCATGAAGACGACCCGGTTGGCGGCGGAGCGGGCGAAGCCCATCTCGTGGGTGACCACAACCATGGTCATGCCGTCCCGGGCGAGCTGCTGCATGACCTCCAGCACCTCGTTGATCATCTCGGGGTCGAGGGCCGAGGTCGGCTCGTCGAAGAGCATCACCTTGGGCTCCATCGCCAGCGCCCGGGCGATCGCCACCCGCTGCTGCTGGCCGCCGGAGAGCTGCGCCGGGTACTTGTCCGCCTGGGAGGCGAGTCCGACCCGGTCGAGGAGTTCCCGGGAGCGCCGCTCGGCCTCCTCCTTGCGCCGCCCGCGGACCTTGAGGGGGGCGAGGGAGATGTTCTCCAGGACCGTCTTGTGGGCGAAGAGGTTGAACGACTGGAACACCATGCCGACATCGGAACGGAGCCGGGCGAGCCCCTTGCCCTCCTCGGGGAGCGGCTCACCGTCGATGGTGATCGTTCCGGACTCGATGGTCTCCAGCCGGTTCACCGTCCGGCACAGGGTGGATTTGCCCGAGCCGGACGGGCCGATGACCACCACCACCTCCCCGCGGCCGACGGAGAGGTTGATGTCCCGCAGGACGTGCAACTGCCCGTAGTACTTATTGACGTCCCGCAGCTCGATCAAAGGATCGACGACGGCCATACGCTGCCCTACCCACTGGTTGCTGTGTCGAGGTCTGCGCAAACTATCCACCCCGGAAAGGGACTTCGCGCGCGACACGCATAAAAAGGGCATAAGCCGTATTTATTGGCTATATATCAGCTCATGTACGAGCCGGGGCGGCGCAGTCGTCCCGGGCGGCCGTACGGGCGCTCCACCGCGGCCGGAACACCGGGGGCGGGCGGTATCACGCCTCGGCGGCCTCGGCATAGACCCGGGACAGCTCGGGCGCCCCGTGCACCGCCCAGTCGAGCCCCGCCTCCACGACCCCGATCTCCCGGCCGGACGCCAGCCGCACCACCGGCTGCCCGGCGGGCCAGACGTGCCACTCCGCGCCCGGGACCGTCCGTACGATCACCGTACCCAGATACAGCCCCGCGTCGTTGCCGATCCACGGCAGTTCATCCGGATCGTCCCGCCAGCGCGGCGGCAACTGGTCCAGGGCGGCCAAGGAGGCCGGGGTGTCGTCCAGTTCGAGACCCATCCGCCCGATCCGCACCCGCAGCAGCTCGCACTCCGCGAACAACTCGGCCATCGCCGACGCGCGCACGGGGTCGTCGAGGCCGCCCCGGGAACCGGAACCCTGCCGCTTGAGCCAGCTGTCCAGGAAAGGGATGTTCATACCACCGAGACTGGCACCTTCCCCGAGCCGGGGACAGCCGCCGCGCGCCGAAGATCCCCGCGATATCACCGGGAGATCGGCGCACCCCCCGGAAGAAGGTGCGACCGCTCATCTGTTCCCCCCGGTCCTTCCGGGCGGACTCAGACGTCGAGGTCCACCACGACGGGGGCGTGGTCCGACGCGCCCTTGCCCTTGCGCTCCTCACGGTCCACATAGGCGTCCTTCACCGCGGCGGCGAACGGCGCGTTGCCGTAGACCAGGTCGATCCGCATGCCGCGGTTCTTCGGGAAGGCGAGCTGACGGTAGTCCCAGTAGGTGTACGGGTGGTCGTACTTCAGCGGCCGGGGCACCACATCGGTCAGCCCGGTCTGCCGCAGCCCGGCCAGGGCCGCCCGCTCCGGCTCGGTGACATGGGTGGCGCCCTCGAAGGCGGACAGGTCCCATACGTCGTCGTCGGCGGGCGCGATGTTGTAGTCGCCGAGCACCGCGAAGGGCAGGCTCCCGGCCGCGTCATCGGCGACGGCGGTCCGCAGCGCGTCGAGCCAGCGCAGCTTGTACGCGTAGTGGGGATGGTCGACCTCGCGCCCGTTCGGTACGTAAACCGACCAGAGCCGGACCGGGCCGCAGGTCGCGGAGACCGCGCGGGGCTCGGCGGCGCCGTCGTACTCCGGTCCGTCCGGCAGCCCCAGGACCACCTGGTCCAGGCCGACCCGGGAGATCAGCGCGACACCGTTCCACCGGCCGTCGGCGTGCACCGCGGACTCGTACCCCAGTTCGCGCAGCTCGGCGGCGGGGAACTGCTCGGCGGTGCACTTGGTCTCCTGGACGCAGAGCACATCCGTGCCGGTGGCTTCCAGCCAGGCGAGGAGGCGGGGCAGCCGGGCGGTGACGGAGTTGACGTTCCAGGTCGCGATGCGCATACCCGCCACCCTAATCGCTCCCGCCGCCGGAGCCCCCGCCTCCCCGTGAGCCGCCCCGGCCCCGCCCCGGCGGGCCGGTCAGAAGAGGTGCGCGGCGCCCGGGGAGAGGCGTTCGCGGGGCGCGCCGCCCAGATTCGCCAGATGGCCGTCGTAGATCGGCCGCGCCAGGTCGGTGAGCAGCGCGTCGTGGATGTCGATCGTCAGCCGGGGGCGTACCTCGCGGACGTAGTCGACGACCTCGGAGAGCTTGTTCCAGGGCGCCATCACCGGCAGCATCAGCGTGTCGACGGGCCGCTCGGGGACGGTCAGGGCGTCCCCGGGGTGGAAGACGGTGCCGTCGAGCAGGAAGCCGACATTGGTGACGCGCGGCAGATCCGGGTGGATCACGGCGTGCAGTTCGCCGTGTACCTCGATCTCGAAGCCCGCCGCGGTGAAGGTGTCGCCGTGGCCGACGGTCCGGACCCGCCCGGGGAACGCCGCGCTCAGGGTGTCGGCGACGCTCCGCAGGGTCCAGACCTCGGCCCCGGCCGCCAGGGCGGCGCGGACGCGTCCCTCGTCGTAGTGGTCGGGGTGCTCGTGGGTGATCAGCACCGCGTCCGCCCCCGTGGCGGCGTCCTCCTCGGAGAACGCGCCGGGGTCCACGACGAGGGTGGCGCCGTCCTTCTCCAGCCGTACGCAGGAGTGCTTCTTCTTGGTGAGCCTCATGGGCCCATCCTGCTACGGCCGGGGCGTGGTCTCCTCCCGTACGACGGCTCCCGCGACCTTGAACGCGGCGTTCGCGGCGGGCAGGCCGCAGTACACGGCGGTGTGGAGCAGGATCTCCTTGATCTCGTCGGGGGTGAGTCCGTTCCGCAGGGCGGCCCGGACGTGCGCGCCCAACTCCTCCGGCCTTCCCTGGGCGACCAGTGCCGTCATGGTGACGGCGCTGCGGGTCCGGCGGTCCAGGCCGTCGCGGTTCCAGACCTCGCCCCAGGCGTAGCGGGTGACGAACTCCTGGAAGTCGGCGGCGAAGTGCTCGCCGTCGCCGGTGGCGCCGTCGACATAGGCGTCGCCGAGGACTTCCCGGCGGGTCCGCAGGCCGGGTTCGTACGGGTCGGGGCGCCCGGTCTCCTCCGGTGTGCCGGGCGCGGGGCCGGTCTCGGGGTCGGCGGGCGGGGCGCCGGCCGGGGCGACGGCCGCCACGGCCTGGAGGGGGATGGCCGTGAGGGTGTCCTGCGGTACCGAGGAGAAGTGGCGTACCAGCAGGTCGGTGACGGCGGCGGGCTGCTCGACGGGGGCGAGGTGACCGGCGCCGGGGACCAGGGCCAGCCGGGCGTCCGGTATCCCGGCGACCAGGGTGCGGGCCTCGGCGGGGCCGGTGACCTGGTCCTCGGAGCCGACCAGGACGAGGGCGGGGACGGAGATCCGGCCGATCTCGGTCCGGACGTCGAAGGCGGCCAGCGCCTCGCAGGCGGCGATGTAGCAGGCGGGGTCGGTGGTGCGGACCATCTGGACGGCCCATTCCACGATCGCGGGCTGGGCTGCGGCGAAGCCCTGGGTGAACCAGGCTTCGGGGGCGGCCAGCGCCACCGGGTCGAGCCCGTTGGTCCGGACGATCACACCCCGGCCGCGGAGTTCGTCGGCGGTCTCGAACCGGGGTGACGCCGCGACCAGCGCCAGCGACCCGACCCGGTCCGGCCTGCGGAGGGCCAGATCGAGGCCGACGGCGCCGCCGATGGAGCAGCCCGCGTAGCCGAACCGCTGGACGCCGAGGCCGTCGAGGGTGGCGATCAGCCGGTCGGCGAGTTCGCCGACGGATTCGGCGGGCAGGGCGGGGGCGCCGCCGTGGCCGGGGAGGTCGTAGCGGAGGATCCGCCACTCGCGGGAGAGTTCGGCGATCTGCCGGTCCCACATGTGCCAGGTGGTGCCCAGGGACGGGCCGAGGACGAGTACGGGCGCGTCGTCGGGTCCGTCGATCCGGTACTGGAGGGTGGGCGGAGCCTCCTCGGGGCTCCGGTCGGGGCCCGGTTCCGCGCCGGTTTCCGCGCCGGAGGCGGGGAGCGGGGCGGGGCTCGGGTCGGGGCCGGATTCAGCGCCGTGCTCAGGGCTCCGGCCGGGGCCCGGCTCCGGGTCGGCGCCGGGGTGGTCCCCGGGGCTCGGGCTCGGTTCCGTGCTCTGCTCGGGGCTCTGGTCGGGGGTCTGCGTCTCACTCACCCGGTCCACCGTAGTGACCGCCCGGGGCGGCGGTGGGCGACCCCCCTCCTCTCACCCCGGCGGGTGGTTCGGGGAGTGATTCAGGGGGTGGTGGTCGACACCACGTAGACGCCGACGGCGTAGGGATGGGTGGTGTCGACGACGATGTGCTGGTCGGGCCGGGGCGAGTCGCGCAGATGGGTGAGTCCGGTCCACTCCCGCTCGCCGGGGGTGAAGCGCCAGCCCGCGGTGGCGGCGTCCTTGGCGCTGATGGCGGGGACGCCGGGCTGGAGGGCGGACCGGTCGGCGCCGATGTCCGCGAGGAACCGGTCGAGCCCGTCGGTGGTGGTGCTGAACTGGACGTAGAGCCTGCTGGTCTTCCAGTTGCTCGTCTCGTAGTACGCGACGCTCCAGGCGTTGTCCGGGACGGGTACCTCGAAGATCCGGCGCTTCATCTGGGAGGGCCAGGCTTCCCGCAGGCCCTTGCCGGAGGACTCCGCGACCTTGTCCCGTCCGCTGGCCCGGCTCTGCTCGGCGGAGACCACCAGATAGCCCGCCGGAACGCCGATCAGCAGCAGGATGACGAGCAGCGTCACGGCACGCCGGACGATCATGCGGCGGCGGCCCTCGGGCGGCCGGAAGGCCGGTTCGTCCGGCCGCTGGGTCGGTCTGGGTACGACACTCATGACTGCGGGTTCCTGGTGGGTGGGCGGACCTGAAGTCTACGGTTCGCCACCGACACATGCGTGAAAGCCCGGAAAATCAAGATCATCGGGAGGGTGCGGGCGGGCCCGGATCAGACCTCGCGCGGGGGTCGGCCCGTGCCGGAGTTCCGCAGGGCCTGGGCGTACCGCTCGTACCGTTCATGGCGTTCGACCCGGCGCCGGTTGGCCCGGCGGAAGCGGCGGGCGACCAGTCTGGCCAGGTCGGCGGCGCCGACCATACCGGCCTCGGGACCGAGCTGGGCCTTGACGATCCGGGCCTCGGGCCGGTAGCCGCGGCCGGTGAGATGGCGGCGGAACGCGTCCCTGGCGGGTCCGATCAGCAGATCGTCGGCGGCGCTGACCCCGCCTCCCACGACGAAGCAGGAGGGGTCGAGGGCGGCGGCGAGATTGGCGATCCCGACGCCGAGCCACTGGCCGATGTCCTGGAAGAGCTCGACGCACATGGCGTCGCCCTCGCGGGCCAGCTCGGTGATCAGGGGGCCGGTGATGTCGGCGGCGGAGCCGCCGACCCGGTCGATCAGTACATGGGCGACGGGCGAGTCGGCGGCGGCCAGCTCCCGGGCCTCGCGGACCAGGGCGTTGCCGGAGCTGTACTGCTCCCAGCAGCCCCGGTTGCCGCACGGGCAGCGGTGGCCGCCCGGGACGACCTGCATATGGCCGAACTCTCCGGCGACGCCGTACTTGCCCCGCTTGACCCGGCCGTCCTCCAGGATGGCGCCGCCGATCCCGGTACCGAGGGTGATCATCACCAGATGGTCCTCGCCGCGCCCGGCGCCGAACCGCCACTCCGCCCAGGCGGCGGTGTTGGCGTCGTTGTCGACCAGGACGGGGACCGCGAGCCGGGCGGAGAGGGCGTCCCGCAGGGGTTCGTTGCGCCAGGCGAGGTGCGGGGCGAACAGGACGGTGGAGCGGTCGGCGTCGACCCAGCCCGCGGCACCGATCCCGACGGCGTGGACATCGTGCCGGTCGGAGAGGTCGAGGACGAGTTCGCAGATGACGTCCTCGACGACCTTGGGACTCTTCGACTTGTCCGGGGTCTCGGTCCTGACCTTCTCCAGGATGACGCCGTCCGCGTCGACGACGCCCGCCATCACCTTCGTACCCCCGATGTCGATCCCGACGGTGGGGACCCGGGGGGCGGTCAGATGGGAGCGCCGCTCACGGGTGCCGACGGTACGCAGGACGGTGGCGCGGGCGGAGCCGCGGTGCGCGAAATCGCGGTAGGTGCTCATGTCCCTGCGGGTGCTCGGGGTCAAGGGGTCACTGCGGGTGGCGGAACGGTCCGCCGTACCGATTCTTTCACGGCACCCCCGGGGGGGGCCGCCCCTCGGGAGCGGGCCGTTCGCGGGCCCGCGTACCGCCGCCGTCCGGGCGGGGCAGCGGCCCCGCCCGGGGTCGTACGTCACTCCTCCGGCGGGTCGCCGGGGCCGGGGCGCTCCAGTTCGTGCCGGAGGTCGTCCAGCTCGGAGCCGCCCGCCATCTGCCGGGTCAGCTCGTCCAGGGTGACCGAGTCCTTGGTGTGGCTCGCGGTCATGGTGCCCCGCTTGAGCAGCACGAACCGGTCGCCGACCAGATAGGCGTGGTGCGGGTTGTGGGTGATCAGTACGACGCCCAGGCCCGCGTCACGGGCGGCGGCGACGTACTTGAGGACCACTCCGGACTGCTTGACGCCGAGCGCCGCCGTGGGCTCGTCGAGGACCAGGACCTTGGCCCCGAAGTGGACGGCGCGGGCGATCGCCACGCACTGCCGCTCGCCGCCGGAGAGGGTGCCGATGGGCTGGTCGACGTCGCGCAGGTCGATCCCCATCCGCAGCAGCTCGGACCGGGTGGTCTCGCGCATGGTCCGGACGTCGAGCCGGCGGAACGGTCCCGAGCCCTTCACCGGCTCGGAGCCGAGGAAGAAGTTCCGCCAGACCGGCATCAGGGGGACCACGGCGAGATCCTGGTAGACCGTGGCGATGCCCCGGTCGAGGGCGTCGCGGGGGTTGACCAGCCGGGTCTCCTCGCCCTCGACGGCGAACGTGCCGGAGTCGTGCTGGTGCAGCCCGGCGATGATCTTGATGAGGGTGGACTTCCCGGCGCCGTTGTCGCCCAGGACGCAGGTGATCTCCCCGGCCCTGACCTCCAGGGACACCCCTTCGAGGGCCCGGATGTTGCCGTAGTACTTGCTGACCCGGTCGAGGGCGACCAGCGGCGGCCGGTCGTCCCCTGTGCCGGGGGCGGCATCGGGATCGGGATTGGCGTTCAGCGGGCTCATCGGGTGGCCTCCGCCCTCTTCCGTACCCAGGCGTTGAGCAGGGTGGCGAGCAGCAGCATCGCCCCGAGGAAGAACTTGAACCAGTCGGGGTTCCACTCCGCGTAGACGATGCCCTTGCTGGTCATACCGAAGATGAAGGCGCCCACCGCGGAGCCGATGGCGGAGCCGTAGCCGCCGGTGATCAGACAGCCGCCGATGACGGCCGCGATGATGTAGATCAGCTCGTTGCCGACGCCCTCGCCGGACTGCACCACGTCGAAGGAGAAGAGCAGGTGCTGGCCGGAGATCCAGGCGGCGAAGGCGACGCCCATATAGAGGCCGATCTTGGTCTTGATCACCGGGACGCCGACCGCGCGGGCCGCGTCGGCGCCGCCGCCGACGGCGAAGATCCAGTTGCCGAAGCGGGTCCGCAGCAGGACCCAGGTCGCGACGGCGACCAGGCCGAGCCACCACAGGATCGTCACCTTCAGGCTGACGTCCCCGATGACCAGCTCGGACGCGAAGACCTTCTTCGCCGAGGCGAAGCCCTCCATATCGCTGATGGAGTCGGTGGAGACCCGGCCGGTGATCAGCTTGGTGAAGCCCAGATTCAGCCCGGTCAGCATCAGGAACGTACCGAGCGTGATGATGAAGCTGGGCAGCTTCGTCCGGGTCAGCAGGAATCCGTTGAAGACCCCGACCGCCAGGGTGACCAGCAGGGAGACCAGGACGCCGACCCAGACATTGGCCGTCATCTGGTAGCTGAACATCGAGGAGACCAGGGCGGAGCTGGTGACCAGGACGCCCGCCGAGAGGTCGAACTCGCCGCCGATCATCAGCAGGGCGACCGGGACGGCCATGATCCCGATGGTGGACGCCGCGTACAGCACGGTGGAGAAGCTGGACGTCTGGAGGAACGAGTCGGCGACGATCGAGAAGAAGACGAAGACGGCGACGGCGCCGACGACGGAACCCAGCTCGGGGCGGCCCAGCAGCCGGCGCAGTGGTGAGGTCCGCAGCAGCCGTTCGTCCCCGGCGGGCCCCTTCGCGAGGTCCGCCGGTGGTGGCGCGGTCGAGCTCATCGGGTCCCCCGCCTCGTGTAGTCCTCCAGCTGAGCCGCCTGGTCCTCGGTGATGATCTGCGGCCCGGTGAGTACGGGCCGTCCGCCGCCGAGGACGTCGGCGTTGTAGCGGTAGAGCCAGAGCAGGTCGACGGCCTCGTACCCCTGGAGGTAGGGCTGCTGGTCGACGGCGAAGCCGAGGGTGCCGTCCTTCAGTCCGGCGGCGACCTTCGGATTGAGGTCGAAGGTGTCGATCTCGGCCTTGCTGCGGGCGCTCTCCTTGGCCCGAACGGCGGTGTCCGCGAACGGGGCGCCGAGGGTGACGACGGCGTCGATGGCCCGGTCGGTCTGCAGCTTGGCCTCGATGGACGCCTGGACGTCGGGCATGTTGGTGCCGTCGACGTAGAGGTTCTGCAGTTCGCCGTCGAAGGTCTTCCGCGTCCCGGCGCAGCGCTGCTCATGGCCGACGTTGCCCTGTTCGTGCAGGACGCAGACCGCCTTCTTGCGGCCCCGCTCGTTCAGCTCCTCGCCGACGGCCTCACCGGCGATGGTCTCGTCCTGCCCGATATGGGTGAGAGCGCCGTACTCCTTCGACTGGGCCGATCCGGAGTTGATGGTGATCACCGGGATTCCGGCGGCGACGGCCTTCTTCACCACGTCCTTCATGGCGTCGGGCTTGGCAAGGGTGACGATCAGGCCGTCGACCTTCTTGTCGATGGCGGCCTGGACGAGCTGGGCCTGCTGCTGGCCCTCGTCGTTCTTGGAGTAGAGGAAGTTGATGTTGTCCTTCTCGGCGGCCTCCTGGGCCCCCTTCTGGACGATGTCCCAGAACGTGTCGCCGTCGCCCGAGTGGGTGACCATGGCGAAGGTCCAGCGGGGCGTGCTGACCGTGGCCTTCCCGGCCGCCTCGGCCTGGGCCTTGCGGGCGTCCGCCGCGCGCTTGCCGCCGGTGCTGCTGCAGCCGACGAGGGACGCCCCGAGCACCGCCGCCAGCAACGCGCCGAGCGCGCGTACCCCTGTCCTTGCCCTTGCCACGACCCCGTGCCCTTCTCGCCGTACCACTCGTCCGCCGGTCCGCCGCGCCCGGTGGCGCGGCGGCGGGGCGAAATGTCGTGCCCCAGCCGCCCAAGTATGGGTCACGGCAGGTCGGAGGGTGGGCATCGGGTACGCCGGGGCGGTCATCGGGTCCCGGCGGCGGTCAGCTCCGCCAGCGCGTCGGCGTCGTTCTGGCGCACCAGGGCGGGGCCGGTGAGGACGGGTTTCCCGCCGCCGGTGACATTGCGGTTGACCCGGTGGAGCCAGAGCTGGTCGACCGCGAGATAGCCCTGGAGATAGGGCTGCTGGTCGACGGCGAAGCCGATCTCCCCGGCTTTGAGCTGCTTGATCACCTCCGCGTTGAGATCGAAGGTGTCGATCTCGGCCGACGACTTCGCGGCCCGTTTCGCCTGGACGAACGCGGCGGCGAAGGGGGCGCCGAGGGTGACGACGGCGTCGATCCCGGGGGTGGCCTGGAGCTTGGCCTGCACCGTGGAGGTCGTGGCGGGCATGTTGACGCCCTCCACCTGAAGGTTCTCGACACTGCCGGTGAAGGTCTTCCGCAGCCCGGCGCAGCGGGCCTCCTGGGACACATTGCCCTGCTCGTGGATGACGCAGACGGCCTTCTTCTTCCCCCGTGCGGTCAGCTCCGCGCCGACGGCCTCACCGGCGACGGACTCGTCCTGCCCGATATGGGCGAGGGCGCCGAAGGCTCGGGAGAACTCGCCGCCGGAGTTGATGGTGATCACGGGAATGCCCGCGGCGACGGCCTTCCTCACCACGTCCCGGACGGCCTCCGGTTTGGCCAGGGTGACCACGATGCCGTCGACCTTCTGGTCGATATACGTCTGGACGAGCTGCGCCTGTTCCTTGCCCTCCTTGTTGGCGGCGTACAGGAACTCGGCATTGCCCTTTTTCGCGGCGGCCTTCGCGCCGGTCTGGACGATGTCCCAGAAGGTGTCGCCCTCGCCGGAGTGGGTGACCATCGCGATCTTCATCCGGGGGGTGCCGGCGGTCGTTCCGCCGCCGTCGGCCTTCTCATCGGCGTCCTTGCCCCCGGAGCCGCTGCATCCGGCGGTGACGAGCAGGGCACTCGCGGCGAGCAGTGCCGCTGCCGTGCGATGGCTGCGCATGGTGGGTCCCGCCTTCTCTCCCGGGCCGCCCCGTTGCGGCTGGGTGAGTTTCTACGATGATGACGCGACCCCGTCAAGACTTTGTCCGAACATTCTTACCGGGCTGACATGCGGGGGTACGGCACCGGCCCCGGGGGCTTTGGGACGGCCCCGGCCGCCGCTCAGGGACGGACCAGCAGCTGGAACTCGAAGGAGTAGCGGGAGGCCCGGTAGATATGGGAGCCGTACTCGACCGCCCGCCCCGTGTCGTCGAACGTGGTGCGCTCCATGGTCAGCACCGGCGCCCCCGGCCGCTCCCCCAGCAGCTCGGCCTCGGCCTCGGTGGCCGCCCGGGCACCCACCGTCTGACGGGCGCTGTGCAGGGTGATCCCGGCGGCCCGCATCAGCCGGTACAGACCGGTCGCCTCCAGGCTCGCCGCGTCCAGGGCCAGCAGCCCGGCGGGCAGGGCGTTGGTCAGCAGCGCCATCGGCTCCCCATGGGCGTACCGCAGTCGCTCGACCGAGTGGATCTCGCCGCCCTCCGCGACCCCGAGCGCGGCAGCGACCCGGTCCGTGGCCCGGCCGCCGGTCAGGGCGAGGACGACGGTGGCGGGCCGCTGGCCCGCGGCCTCCAGATCGTCGTACAGACTGCTCAGCTCCAGCGGGCGGCGGACCTGGCTGTGCACCACCTGGGTGCCGACGCCGCGCCTGCGGACCAGCAGCCCCTTGTCGACCAGGGACTGGATGGCCTGGCGGACCGTGGGCCGGGACAGGCCGAGCCGCGCGGCCAGCTCGATCTCGTTGCCGAGCAGGGTGCCGGGGGTGAGCGCGCCCCGCTCGATCGCGGCCTCCAGCTGCCGGGAGAGCTGGAAATAGAGGGGGACCGGGCTGGTGCGGTCCACACTCAGCTGAAGCGACGGGTTCGGGTCCGTCTCCGGACCGGGCTGCTTGGGCACGGGGCGAGCGTAATCGGCTCTCAAGTTGACGGGAAGTCGTGAAGTCCGGTTGTCAGGACAAAGTCTTGACAGCGTCGGCGCCCGGCCCCATTTTTGGCGCATGCGCATCGGACTCATCGGTACCGGACGTATCGGCACCTTCCACGCGGAGGTACTCGGCCGTCACCCGGAGGTCGGATCCCTGGTCGTGGCCGACACGGACACCGAACGGGCGGCCGCCGTGGCGCGGAGCGTCGGCGCCACGGCCGCACCCGGCCCGCACGAGATCTTCGCCTGGGGCGTGGACGCGGTGGTGATCTGCTCGGCCACCGCCTCGCACGCCGAGCTGATCGCCCGCGCCGCGCGGGCGGGCCTGCCGACGTTCTGCGAGAAACCGATCGCACTCGACCTGCCCGGCACGATCCGGGCCCTCGAAGCGGTCGCCGCTGCGGGCACCCAGCTCCAGCTCGGTTTCATGCGGCGCTTCGACGCGGGCTACGCGGCGGCGCGGGAGCGGCTGCGCACGGGACGGCTGGGGCGGCTGCACACGGTCCGGGCGACATCGTCCGACCCGGCGCCGCCGCCCGCCGGATATCTGCCGCTCTCCGGCGGCCTGTACCGGGACTGCCTGGTACACGACTTCGACATCATCCGCTGGGTGACCGGGCGGGAGATCACCGAGGTGTACGCCACCGGATCCGACGCGGGCCCCCCGATGTTCCGCGAGGCGGGCGACGTGGCCACGGCCGCCGCCGTACTCACCCTCGACGACGGCACCCTCGCGACGGCGACGGCCACCCGGATGAACGGCGCGGGCTACGACGTACGACTGGAACTGGCGGGCGAACTGGACCAGATCGCGGTGGGCCTGACGGACCGTACACCCCTGACATCCGTGGAACCGGGAGGCCCCGGGGCCCCGGAACGCCCCTGGCCCGGCTTCCTGGAGCGGTTCGCCCCCGCGTACGAGGCGGAACTGACCGCGTTCCTCCGGCTGGCCCGGGGTGAGGCGCCCAACCCCTGCGACGGCCGGGAAGCCCTGGAGGCACTCCGCGTCGCGGAGGCGTGCGAACGCTCCCGCGCGGAACGCCGCGCGGTCTCCCTGTCGGAGATCCCGACCCTTCTCTAGGCCCTCACGCGAGGCGCCGCGACGCCTTCTCCCGGGCCGCGCCATTGCCGAAGGGGATCCCCCAGCGCCTCGCCCCTCCGGGGCACCGCCCGAACTACCCGGGTCCCGCCCGGCAACCTGATGTTGTCGGCGGTCCGCACCACCGTCGTGGCTTGTCGCGCAGTTCCGCCCCCTATGCCTCCGGCAATGGGGGGACCCCCAGCGCCTTGGCCCTCCACGGCATCGCCGAAAGACCCGGGCCGCGCCCGGCAGCCTGATGTTGTCGGCGGCCTGCGGCCCGCCTGTGGCTGGTCGCGCAGTTCCCCGCGCCCCTAAAATGCTCTCCCCGGCCCCGCCCCTGGGAAGGGGCCCGCCTCCCTACAAGGACGACGAGGAGGGCACCCCAGGTGGCGCTGGGGGTCCCCCCACCGCCGAAGGCGTAGGGGGCGGAACTGCGCGACAAGCCCACGACGGCCCGCAGGCCGTGAACAACATCAAGCTGCCGGGCGCGGCCGGTCTCCGGGGCTCAAGGGTCAAGAACACAGACGGCGTGGCGGGCTACCAGCGGAGCGGGAGCGTGCGGGTGCCGCGGATCAGGAGGCCGGGGAGCCAGTCGGGCGGTGGGGCCTCCGGGTCGCGGGCCAGGCCCGGGGCGCGGGCGAGGAGCGTCGTGAGGGCGATCCTCGCCTCCACCCTGGCCAGCTGCGCCCCTACGCAGAAGTGGATCCCGTGGCCGAAGGCGATATGACCCCGGTCGTCCCGGTGGACGTCGAATGTGTCGGGCGCTTCGAAGCGCGCCGGGTCGCGGCCCGCCGAGGCGAGGCCGACGAGGACGATCTCACCGGCCGGGATCTCGGTGTCGCCGACCCGGACGGGTTCGGCGCTGTAGCGGAGTGTCGCGGTCTCCACCGGGCCGTCGTACCGCAGGGTCTCCTCGATGACGCCGTCGACGAGTCCGGGGTCGGCTCGGACCGCGGCGAGTTGGCCGGGGTGGTCGAGGAGGGCCCGTACCGCGTTGCCGATCAGATTGACCGTGGTCTCGTGCCCGGCGATCAGCAGTACGTAGGCGAGGCCGCGCAGTTCGGGCCCGGAGAGCCGGTCGCCGTCCTCGTCGCGGGTGCGGATCAGGGCGGAGATGAGGTCGTCGCCGAGCCCTTCGCGGCGATGGGCCTCGATGAGTCCGTCGAGGTAGACGGCGAGTTCGGCCCGGGCCTCGGCGGCCTCGGCGGAGGTGGTGAACTGGACGACCTTGTTGGACCGGACGCGGATGAGGTCCCGGTCGCCGGGCGGGACGCCGAGCAGTTCGCAGATGACGATGATCGGCAGCGGGAAGGCGAAGGCGTCGATCAGGTCGGCCCGTCCGGCCGGGAGCATGTCGTCGAGTAATCGGTCGGTGATCTCCTGGATCCGGGGGGTGAGCCGTTCCACCCGGCGGGCGGTGAACTCGCGGCTCACCAGTCGGCGGAGCCGGGTGTGGTGGGGCGGGTCGGACTCCAGCAGCGTACGGCCGATGGCCCGGCCGAGGGAGGGCCGCCCCACCGTCTCCGGGGTTTTGACGAGGCGTTCGTCGGTGAGTGCGGCCCGGGCCTCGTCGTGGCCGACGATCAGCCAGAACGGTCCGTCCGGGCCGTGGACCCGGTGGACGGGTCCTTCGGCGCGGGCCGCCGCGTAGTACGGATATGGGTTCTCGGTGAACCCGTGCCAGTCGCTCAGGTCTATGGTCCCCATCGGCCCAGGTTACGTCGCCGGGTCGGGTTCGTCGTCGTCGAAGAGGCCCGCGTCATGGGCGAGGAGCGCGATCTGGACACGGTTGTTGAAGCCGAGTTTGGCCAGGATCCGTGAGACATGGGTTTTGACGGTGGGGACGCTCATATAGAGGGCGGCGGCGATCTCCGCGTTGGACCGGCCCCGGCCGATCTCGACGGCGACTTCTCGTTCCCGGTCGGCGAGCAGGCTCGTTCTGGTGAGCGCGGCGGCCCGCCGGGTGTCGCCGCCGGTCGCGGCGGGCACTCCGGCGACATGGCTCATCAGCTGGCGGGTGACGGCGGGTGAGAGTACGGGTTCTCCGGCCGCGACCCGGCGTACGGCGGCGACGATCTCGGCGGGCGGGGTGTCCTTGAGGACGAATCCGGCGGCCCCGGCCCGTAGCGCCCGCAGTACCTGTTCGTCGGCGTGGAAGGTGGTGAGGACGACGACCTCGGGGGCGCCGGGGCGGCCGCGCAGTTCCTCGGTGGCGGTGAGCCCGTCGACGTCCGGCATCCGGATGTCCATCAGGATCACATCGGGGGCGAGCCGTTCGACGAGCGCCGGGACCTCGGCTCCGTCGGCGGCCTCGCCGACGATCCGCAGGTCTTCGGCGCCGCCGAGCATGAGGGCGAGCCCGGCCCGGACCAGGGGGTCGTCGTCGACGACGAGCAGTCTGATGGTCATACCGCCCACGGTAGCCAGGCGCTGATCCGAAATCCGCCGTCTTCGGTGGCTCCGTGTTCCAGCCGCCCCCCGGCGAGGGTGGCGCGTTCGGCGAGGCCGATCAGTCCCTGGCCCGAGCCGGGGACGGGGGTGACGGGCCGTCCGGGGGCCGGGTTGCCGACGGAGACGGTGACTCCGTCGCCGGGCGTACCGCTGACGGAGACGGTGACTTCGGCGCCGGGCGCGTGTTTGCGGGCGTTGGTGAGGCCCTCCTGGGCGATGCGGTAGACGGTCCGGCCCAGCACGGCGGACATCTCGGCGGGTTCGCCGATGGTGTTGTCGAGGCGGACGGTCATTCCGGCATCGCGGGATTCGGCGACCAGGGGGCCGAGGGTGGCGAGGGTGGGTTGCGGCCGGTCGTCGGATCCGCCGTCGCCGGGGGCGCGGAGTACGCCGATGATCTGCCGCAGGTCCTGGAGCGCGTCATGGGCGGAGTCCCGGATCACCCCGGCGGCGCGGGCGACTTCGGCGGGTGGCGCGTCGGGCCGGAACTCCAGGGCACCGGCGTGCACGCTGAGCAGGGTGAGCCGGTGGGCGAGGACGTCGTGCATCTCCCGGGCGATGGCCTCCCGGGCGAGCCGCTGGGCCTGCTGGGCCCGTAGTTCGGCCTCGGTCTCGGCCCGCCGGGCGCGTTCGCGCAGGGCGACGTAGAGCTGGCGTTGGGAGCGGACGAGCATGCCCCAGCAGGTGACCAGCAGGAGGATCACGAATCCGACGACGATCGAGGCGAGGACGGTGGTGCCGGGGTCGGGGCGGACGAAGGGCTGGACGAGGCCCAGCCCGAGCCCCGTGACGCCGACGGCGGCGACCGTGGGGAACGGCCGGTGGACGGCGATGGTGAAGAGTGCGACGAGCAGCGGGCCCGCGACGGCCGGGGAGAAGACGCTCAGCACCGACAGGGCGACGGCGAGCGGGACGGGCAGGCGGCGGCGCAGCCAGACCGAGCAGCAGGAGAGCAGTCCGACGACCTCGTCGAAGCGGACGACACCGGCCCCGTCGCCGTTGATCCGGGAACTCTCGCCGATCACCACGAGGGCGAGGAAGACGGAGAAGAGGAAGGCGACGAGGTCGACGATCCAGTCGCGTACGGTCCGGCGCGGCCTTCCCCGGGCGTCGGTCCGCACGGCCCGTCCGCCCGCCGGTTCCGGATCGTACAGTTCCGGGGCGGCGACCATGGCCGACGGCAGCAGCCATGAGTATTCCGTACGGGTCATACGACCACGTTACGCAGGTGGGAGGGGTCGGAACACGGGGCGGGGGCGGGCCGCTACCAAAGTCGGAGGGCCGAAGACTTTCGGCTGCGGGCCGGGGCCCGACGGCCGACGCGCCGGGTGGTCCCCCGGCGCCAGCATCGGGGTCATGAGGAAGATGCTGGAGTCCGCGGGCGGGCTGCTGATGGCGGCGGGCGCCGCGGGGACGATTCGTGAACTGACGGGCTGGTTCCCGTTCATGGGCGGTGCGGAGCAGGTGCTGGAACGGCTGCCGTTCCTCGACGACAGGGTGATCTTCGGCTTTCTGGTGCTGATGGTGGTGGGGTTCGTCCTGGTGATGATCTCCGAATCGGGCGGCGGACGGGGGTGAGCGGCGAGCCCGGCCCACAGCGCGTCCCGGTTGGCGGCCTACCGGATCGGCGGACAGCATTTGAACTCGGTGGCGCCGTCGGGGACCTCCTCGGCGGTGAGGGCGAGGAAGTGCGGGCAGGTCTCGGCGGTGATCCGTACGCCTGCGGCTCTGGCCCGGGCGATCAGCGGCAGGGTGCCCGCGGACGAGAGATGCAGTACGTGGACCGGGCGTCCAGCTCGCGGGCGAGGGCGATCAGGGTCTCGACGGCGGCGTACTCGGCGACGGGGGGACGGGAGGCGAGGAAGTCGGCGTACCGCCGCCCCGATGGTTCCGTCAGCCACCGGGGGTCCTCGGCATGGGCGATCAGCAGCCCGCCGAAGCCCGCGATCTCCGCCGCCGCCCGGGCGAGCCGGTCCCGGTCGAGCGCCGGGAACTCCTCGACGCCGGAGGGCGAGAGAAAGCATTTGAAGCCGAAGACCCCGGCGTCGTGCAGGGGCCGCAGCTCGGCGGTGTTACCGGGGATCGCGCCGCCCCAGAAGCCGGTGTCGACATGGACCGATGGCCGGGCCGCGGCCTGTTTGATCCGCAGATGGCCGACGGTGGTGGTGGGCGGCAGGGAGTTCAGCGGCATGTCGATCAGGGTCGTCACCCCACCGGCCGCGGCGGCCCGGGTCGCGGCCTCGAAGCCCTCCCACTCGGTCCGGCCGGGATCGTTGACATGGACGTGCGTATCGACCAGGCCGGGGAGTACGACATCGTCCCCGGCGTCCTCCAGCGGGGTGTCCGGCGGCAGGGTTGTGCCGTATGGGAGCACGCCGGTGATCCGGCCCCCGGCGACGGTGATCAGGGCGGGTCCGGTGCCCCCGGGCGTCACGACCCGGGCGGAGCGCAAGGCCAGCCGGGCCCCCGGGACCGCCCCGGAACGGGCCGCTCGCTCCGCTTCCGCCATCCGGCCACCCCGTCCAGAAGCCTCAGCACATCGCCGAAGAAACCCGCTGAACAACTGTTCGGAGAATCGCCGCCATGGCGACCGATGACGCCAAGAGGGTCGAACTTCCGCGATCCGGAAGACGGAGACCGTCAGACAGAATCCAACCGAGGGGGCGAATGTCCCCCCGATGATCCTCCGGGAACCGCCCCGCACCGGGACGAACACCCCCTGACCGGCGCGGATTCCCGGGACGGTACCGGTGTGCCGGGGTCGGCCGCCGGGTAGGCTGCCGTCTTGTCCACCGCCCGAAAGGACCGCCGCCCGTGCCGACGCCCAGTGCCAGCGCCCGCTCCTCCGACACCGTGAGACCGTCGGGTGGCGGGGGTGTGCAGTCCCTGGAGCGCGCCTTCGATCTGCTGGAGCGCATGGCGGACGCCGGGGGCGAAGTCGGACTGAGTGAACTGTCGGGGAGCAGCGGACTGCCGCTGCCGACCATCCACCGGCTGATGCGGACCCTGGTGGCCTGCGGCTACGTCCGCCAGCAGCCGAACCGCCGCTATGCGCTCGGCCCCCGGCTGATCCGGCTCGGCGAGTCCTCGGCCCGGCTGCTCGGCACCTGGGCCAGGCCCTATCTGGCCCGGCTGGTCGACGAGACCGGCGAGACCGCGAACATGGCCCTGCTCGACGGCGACGAGATCGTCTATGTGGCGCAGGTGCCGTCGAAGCACTCGATGCGGATGTTCACCGAGGTGGGACGGCGGGTGCTGCCGCACTCCACCGGGGTGGGCAAGGCGCTGCTCGCGGGGCATCCGGCGGACGAGGTACGGGCGTTGCTGGCCCGGACCGGGATGCCCGCCGCCACCGAGAAGACGATCACCAGCCCGGAGGGCTTCCTCGCGGCGCTGGAGCAGGTCCGCCGCAGCGGGTACGCCGTGGACGACAACGAGCAGGAGATCGGGGTCCGCTGTCTCGCGGTCCCGGTCCCCGACTCCCCGACGGCGGCGGCCATCTCCATCTCGGGCCCGGCGGGGCGGGTGACGGACTCGGCCACGGAGAAGATCGTGCCGGTGTTGCAGGAGGTCGCCCGGGAGCTGTCGGCGGCCCTGGCGAACACCTCGACCGGCTGAGGCGCCCCGAGCCCTGAGCCGAACAGCCGCGATCCCCCGGATCCGCTGTCGGACCCGGGGGACCACCGGACGTACACGAGGTTCTACGCGTTCGCGGCCTCGTCGATGAGATCCACGACGGCCTTCGGCTGGGAGGCCAGCGACGCGTGGCTGGCATCGAGTTCGATCACCTTGCGGGGGTTCATCCGCGCGGCCATCCGACGCTCGTTGTCCGGGTGGATCATGCGGTCCTCGGTGGAGACCTGATACCAGACGGGCTTGTTCCGCCAGGCCGGCGCGGTGATGTTGTCCCCGAAGGTCGAGGCCAGCGGCGCCTTCTGGGTGACGGCCATGACCAGCGCCTCGTCCTCGGTCAGGTCCTGGCCGAAGCTCCAGTGGAACTTGTCCTGCTTGATCCAGAGATAGCCGTCGCTGTCCGGGACGATGTTCTCGAACGCGGCGGGCGGATGCTCCTGGCTGATCCCGCCGGGGCTCTCACCGGCGTCGGGGGCGAACGCGGCGATGTACACCAGTCCGGTGACATTGGGCAGATCGCCCGCCTCGGTGATGACAGCACCGCCGTAGGAGTGACCCACCAGCAGCACCGGCCCGTCCACCTGCCGGACCATCTTCCGGGTGCGCTCGGCGTCGTCCGCGAGGGACGTCAGCGGATTCTCCACGGCGCGGAGCTTGTCGTACCCCCGGCCCTTCAGTTCCAGGATCGCCTTGCTCCAGTGGGCGGCGCCGCCCCAGAATCCGTGCACCAGCACGATCGTCGGCTTGTCGGCCATGTCCGAACCCTCACATCGGTCGCGTAACGGCGGCCCCCTGCCGCTCACGCTAGAACCGGTGCCGGAGCCCCGCCACCGCAGCCGGACGCGGCCCCGGGAAGTCCCGGGGCGATTCCCGGGGTCACCGGGGCGGCGCCGGAATCCCCCGGCGCGGCTCCGGCTCATCGGCGGTCAGCCGGGGCGGCGGGCCTCGTCGACGAGGA
>NZ_JBFADP010000051.1:0-63215 GCF_040641415.1 Streptomyces sp. NPDC020875
CGCAAGGCGGAGGGGTTCCCTCGTACTGGACGTACTTGGGAAATCCCGACAACGCGGCGAATGTGCGTGCCGGGCGTCGCGGGCCAGGCGGGATTTTGAAGACACGGCCTAGGCGAGGGCGTTGATCGCACGGACGATCAGCGCCCGTGCCTCCGCTCCGTAGACGGCCATCGACCGCAGCTCCTCGAAGGCGCGCAGATACAGGGCGATCTCGGACGGCTGGACGACTGTGACCTGAGCGGACAGCAACTCGACACTGACCAGGGTGTCGTCGTAGATGTGGAAGGTCTCCATCGGCGAAATCGGCCGGTTCCGCCGGGCATGGGGAACCACCCCGAGGGAGACATTCGGGAGCGCACCCGCTGCGAGCAAATAGCCGAGTTGGGCCGCCATGGCATCCGCGTCGCCGATCTGATGACGGAGAACGGATTCCTCCACCAGCAGGCTTGCCCGCTTGGGTGACTCGTGCAGGATCCGGGAGCGCTCCAGGCGAGCGGCCACCGCCGCGTCGATGTCGTCGGGCAGTTCGTGGAAGGCGCTGATGCCGGCCAGCAGGGCTCGGGCGTATCCCTCTGTCTGGAGAAGGCCGGGGACGACGTCGCTGGAGTAGATACGGAAGACCTGTGTGGCCTTGAAGAGGGGAACATAACTGGTCTGGAGCTGGCGGAGCCCGACCGCGAGTTGACGCTTCCACTCGGAGTACAGGGACTCGGCGGCACGGGACCGGGCTACGAGGTCGGCTGCCTGCTCGGGGACCCCGCAGGCATCGCACCAGCGGCGGATGTCATCGGGGCTGGGCGGCGTCTTCGCGTTCTCGATCCGGGAGGTCTTCGGATGGGTCCAGCCGCAGATACGCGCGAGCTGTCCGCCGGTGAGCCCTGCCTCGGCCCGCAGGTCGCGAAGCCGCCGGGCGATCGTCCGGCGCGCGGCCTGCGCGGCCGAGGAGGGAGAGTCGAACATGGCCTGTCGCTCTACCGGATCTCGTACTGCTCGTGAGGTACGGCCCGGCTCCACACGGACTCGAAGGCGTCGGCGCAGAGCTTCGCGACCGCCGGGTCGTCGCTGATCTCGCCGTGCCCGGGCGCACCGTCGCCGCTGAAGTGATTCCAGCGGATCGTCCTGCCGTCGATGAGCCAGAAGTCGTTCCCGGGGAGCGCGAGATCGGATGCCTGCCGTCGAGGCAGCCACTTCACCTGCTCGCCAGAGACCACATTGGCCGTGGTCTCGTCGTGCTCGTACCGGATGTACTCGGAGACGGGTTCGGACACGATCCGGACCCGGCGTACGAGTACACCCCGTGCGACCAGGCCGGAGATCAGGGTGTGCCAGGGCCCCCACCAGGACTCCCGGTCGTCCCAATCAGTCCGGTGCCCGGCCTGCCACGCGGCGAAGTGCTCCTGTTCGTCGGCTACGGCGTAGACGTCGCGCATCTCCAGGTGCACGGCGGACTCGCGGGCGGAGCCGAGCAATTCATCCCAGGTGGGGACCGACGGGCGCATCGCATGCCTCCTTGAGGATGGGAATCATCCGGGCGGGGATCCGGATGATTGTCTCGTGCGGAGGGACCTCGGTGGAGTGCCCGGGGCCGAAGCCCGCCTGTCGGCACTCGCGGATCTCCTCGGCAGTGGCTGTGTACGACTGCACCAGCAGGTCACCGGTCTCGCTGTAGCGCCAGACCGTTGGGCTCTGGCCCGTTTTCGACTCGGAGTCGACCCCGACGAAGACGAGGGGCATAGCAACCTCCATCTCACCCTTGCGTGCATGGATGTGCGCCACCTTCTGGGCTGGGTGAGAGGCGGTCAAGAGGTTCGGTGCTCGCTTACCACCACCGAGTGGATCTGTGAACATCCATGAACATTGCTGGCATGGGCGCACACGTGCTCCCTATGGTCGGCGCAAGCTGCCCGAGGAGCCCTGCCGTGGCAGCTGCCGGCGAGGGAGGCCCTGCCCGGGGGGAACCTCCGGGGACAACTGCCGTGCGAGAGACCTTGGAGATCCCGGGCAACCACAGCTCCGCTACCAGCGAGAGGTGACATCGGATGACCGCGCAAGCAGTGGAGGTCTTACGTACCACACCGGTCGAGGGACTGCTCTGGCTCGATCTGACTCGGAAGTGCCAGCTCAGCTGCGGCCACTGCTACAACGCATCGGGGCCGGACGGAACCCATGGGGCGATGAGGCGGGACGACTGGATCGTGGTCGTCGACAACGCGGCGGAACGCGGTATAGCCCGCGTCCAGCTCATCGGCGGTGAACCGACGCTGCATCCCGACGCCCTCGCCCTGGCCCGGCACATCCTGAGTGTCGGCTTGGATCTGGAGGTCTTCACCAACCTGGTATCCGTCACGGACGAGTGGTGGCAGATCTTCCAGCACAGGGCCAGCACTTTGGCTACCTCGTACTACTCGGACCAGGCGGGCGAGCACGACAGAATCACCCGGCGACCGAGCCACGCCCGTACCCGGGCCAACATCGTCAAGGCGTTGAAGTTCGGCATCAAGCCCGTGGTCTCGATCATCCAGTGTGAAGACGATCAGCGCATCGACGCGGCTCGGGCCGAACTCGTCGGCCTGGGCGTGGAACGAATCAAGATCGACCGCATACGCCCGTTCGGACGGGCCGCGTGCGGCAGCGACCGTTCGCCGGACCTCTCCGGGTTGTGCGGGAAATGCGGTACGGACCGAGCGGCGGTCGGGCCCGATGGCGATGTGACGCCGTGTGTCTTCACCCCCTCCCTCAGCGTCGGGAACATCCTCGACAGCAGCTTGGGCGGTATCCTCGACGGCCCTGTCATGCGCGGCACCAAAGCCCTGATCCGCGAGTCCGTACGCAAGGGCGGCGGAGGAGGCGACGACGACGGGGGCAACAAGTGCAACCCCGGGACCGTTCCCGAGGAGTGCAGCCCCGGACACCCGAATTCTTCCTGCACGCCGAGAAACTAGCCCCGAGGAAGTTGACGTATGACCCAGCGCCTTCCCGACTCCGGCTTCTTGGATCTCGTCCAGCCCTTCACCGGGAAACTGACGGAGATGCGCGCCGCCGAACGGGGTTTCATGTCCGATGTCCTGGTGTTGATCGAGGGCGCCAAGGGGCGCTTCTTCGTCAAAGGGGTCCGGAACCGGGCGGGAGGGCGCAGGGATTCACTCATCCGTGAGCGGCTGATCAACGACATCGTGCGACCGGTCTCACCACCCCTGCGCTGGCACGCCGAGGACGATCGGTGGCTGGCCCTGGGATTCGACCAAGTGGAAGCCCGGTCGAGCCGCTTCGGGCCGGGTTCTCCGGACCTCCCGGCCGTACTCGATCTCCTCGTCCGAATCGGCGAGATTCCCCTGCCCGACATGGCTGCGGACTGGCATGAAACGCGCTGGGACGCCTTCGCGAGCGACGAGGCGGAGTCTCAGCTCTTCAAAGGCGACACCCTGATCCACGGCGACATGGCACCGGACAACCTCTTGGTCGGCGTAGAGGGCAGTTGGGTAGTGGACTGGGCTTGGCCGACACGTGGTGCCGCCTTTATCGACCCGGCTTCCTTGGTGCTTCAGCTCATCTCCGCCGGTCACACTGCGGGGGCGGCGGAAGACCTGGTGTCCCAGTGCCCTGGCTGGTCGAAATCCGATCCCCGTGGCATCGACGCCTTCGCCGAAGCCAACCTGAGGATGCTCCGCCGTCGCGCGGAACGGTCTCCCGAACACGCATGGCTCCGTGCCATGGAAGCGACCGCGCAGGCATGGGTCGGGCACAGGCTGGGCTGACAGCGCCCCCTTGTGATCGTCAAGGACCGCGTTCACCTGACTCGTCGCTCGGTCGTCGTCAGCCCCGCGCATGCGGGGATGGTCCCTACCACGGGCCGCACATCATCGTTGCCGCGCCCTTCGCCCCGCCAGTGCGGGGATGGTCCGCTGACCGACGAGCAGAATGACTTCGGCATCGCGTCCGCCCCGCCCTCGCGGGGGTTCACACGGCACCGGCACAACGGGCAAAGCATGGAGCCCGCCTCCCGCGAACAGGTCGCGGGCGGCGGGCTCCAGCGGCGAACAGGCCCGAGCAGGGCTACGCGTACGAGTGCAGACCCTGGACGAAAATGTTGACGCCGTAGTAGTTCCAGAGCCAGCAGGCGAACGCGACCAGGCCGAGGATCGCCGCCTTGCGGCCCTTCCAGCCGGCGGTGGCGCGGGCGTGGAGGTAGCAGGCGTAGGCGACCCAGGTGATGAAGGACCAGACCTCCTTGGGGTCCCAGCCCCAGTAGCGGCCCCAGGCCGATTCCGCCCAGATCGCGCCCGCGATGATCGTGAAGGTCCAGAGGGGGAAGACCGCCGCGTTGACGCGGTAGGCGAACTTGTCGAGCGTCGCGGCGGACGGGAGGCGGTCGAGGACCGAGGAGGCGAAGGCGCTGGGCTTCTCACCGCGGGCCAGCTTGGACTCGTGGGAGTCGCGGAAGAGGTAGACGATCGAGCCCGCCGCGCCGATGTAGAAGACCGCGCCGCAGAAGATCGCCGTGGAGACGTGGATGACCAGCCAGTACGAGTCCAGCGCCGGGACGAGCTGGTCGCTCTCGGTGTAGAAGACGCTGACGGCCAGGCCGAGGTCGGCCAGGATCGTGCCGGTCAGCAGCAGGCCGAGCCAGCGGACGTTCTTCTTCGCCGCGAGGAGGGCGAGGTACGCGCCCACGACGACCGCGCCGAGCGTGATCGAGAACTCGTACATATTGCCCCACGGCACGCGGGCCACCGAGATCGCCCGGGTGACCACGCCCGCCGCCTGGAGCGCCCAGGCGAGGACCGTGAGGGAGATCGCGATCCGGCCGTAGAGGTCGCCCTTCTCCGTGCCGCCCGCCGCGCCGGGGCCGTCGGGGACGTCGCGGCTGCCGGTGGCCGAGCGGGTGACGACCTTCGGCTTGTCGAGGACCGCCGTACCGCCGCCCTTGCCGCGGACCGTGACGCCGGGCGCCCCGGCCGACGCGGACGCCGTGGCGGGTTTCGCGTTCAGCGCCGCCGACGTACGGCCCACCTTGCTGCGGCTGCCGAAGATCCACTCGGCGATATGCGCGAGGAAGGCCAGGGTGTAGACGGCCATCGCGGAGTAGATCAGCGTATTGCTGTACTCGGCGAAGGTCTCGTTCGTCGCGGCGGCGAGATTCACTTCTCAGCCCCTTCGGCAGTTACTGCGGGATCTTGGGGGTCGTCGGGTTCCACGGAGGTCGGACCCGAGGCATTCTCCTCGGGCTTCCGGGGCGATGCGCTTCCGGGGGTCTTTTCGGGCGTCGTGTCCCCCGTCACCTGCGGCTCCTCCGACGGCGACGAGGATTCCGCCGATTCCGACGGCTCCGAAGGTTCCGACCGCTCCGACGGCTCCGGGGATTCCGCCGGCTCCGACCGCTCCGACGCCGTCGGTGCCTCCGCGTGGAGCAGTGCGACCAGCTCGCCCAGCTCCTCCGGCAGCTTCGCCGACTCGCTGCGGCCGAGGCCCGCCATCTCGACCACCGTCACGCCGTCCTTGCCGGTGACCGCCCGGACCCAGACGCGGCGGCGCTGGATGAAGAGGGACGCCGCCAGGCCGGCGATCGCGGCGATACCGCCCACGAGGGCCCAGCCGGTGCCCGGCGCCTCGGAGATCTGGAAGCTGGCCCACTCCTTGATCTCCGTCTCGAAGGTGATCGAGCCCGCGCCGTTGGGGAGGGTCATCGTCTCGCCCGGCATCAGCAGGGCCTTGAAGATCTCGCCCTTGTCGTCCTTGAACTGGGTGAGCTTCCGGGTGTCGAGCTGGTACACGTTCTGCGGCAGACCGGAGTCGACGCCGAGGCTGCCGTGGTACGCGTTGAGCGCCAGGACCGGGAAGTCGAGTCCGGGGTACGTGGAGAACATCGGGCCACCCATCGGGGTGTCACCGCTGCCGTGCTTGCCGTCGCTGCCGAACGTCGGCACGAACCACGCCTTGAAGGCGAGCTGCTCCTTCTTGCCGTTCTTGTCGCGGTAGCCGTCCATCACCTTGACCGCGCCGGACGAGGTGATGTTGCCGTCGACCGGGAGCATCGGTACGGCGACCTTGTCGTAGACGATCTTGCCCCGGCCGTCGCGGACGGTGACCACGGGCGCGTAGCCGTGGGAGAGGAGGTGGACCTTGGTGCCGTCGATGTCGAGCGGCTTGTTGACCTCGATGACGTGCTCGCGGCCCTCTTCGCCGATCTTCCCGGCGACGACCTTCGCCTCGAAGGTACGGGCGGTGCCCTTCTGCGGGCCGCTGCGCTCGTAGGTGGCGTCGAAGCTCTTGAGGTCGAACCAGAACGGGTCGAGCTTGCCGATGTCGTAGAGGGCGCCCGAGCGGAAGTCGTCGTACTGGGTGAGCGTATTGGCGAAGCCGTCGCCCTCGACGATCAGCTTGCCGCCCTCGGACTTGAAGAGCTGACCGGCGGCGAAGGCGATCAGCATCACGATCAGGGACACATGGAAGATCAGGTTCCCGGCCTCGCGGAGATAGCCCTTCTCGGCGGCGACGGCGTTCTTGACGACATGGACCCGGAAGCGGCGCTTCTCCAGCAGGGCGAGGGCGGCCTCGCGGACCTGCTCGGGCTCGGCGTCCGTACGCCAGGTCGTGTACGCGGGCATCCGGTTGAGGCGGCCGGGGGCGCCCGGCGGCCGGGAGCGGAGCTGGCCGACGAACTGCCAGGTACGCGGGAGGATGCAGCCGATCAGGGAGACGAAGAGCAGGATGTAGATCGCGGAGAACCAGATCGAGCTGTAGACGTCGAAGAGCTGGAGCTTCTCGAAGACCGGGGCCCAGAACTCGTTCTCCTCCTTCCACGTCCGCACCTTCAGGTCGTCGACCATCCGTTGCGGGATCAGGGATCCCGGGATGGACGCGAGGGAGAGCAGGAAGAGCAGGAGCAGGGCGACCCGCATGGAGGTGAGCTGGCGCCAGAACCAGCGGGCCCAGCCGATCACTCCGAGGGTGGGGCCGCCGACGGCGGTGGGGCTCTCCTCGCGGGGGGCGGTGGAGAGCTGGGCCCCGGCCGCCGCCTCCCGGCGCGCCTCGTCGTCGGCGCCGTTGCCGTCGGCCGCCCGGCCGTCGCGGTTCCGGGTGTCGGTTTCGGTGTTGCTCATCGGGGTCAGATCCCTACCGTGAAGTCGCTCGTCCAGACCTGCACCTGCTGCATCATGGTGTCCCAGACGCCGGTCAGCATGAGCACTCCGGTCGCGATCATCATGATGCCGCCGATCCGCAGGACCCAGACGTAGTTCCGCTTCACCCAGTCGAACGCGCCGAGCGCCTTGCGGAAGGCGACGGCGGTGAGGATGAAGGGCAGTCCGAGACCGACGCAGTAGGCGAAGGTCAGTGCGGCACCGCGCCCGGCGCTCCCCTGGTCCGCGGCGAGCGACATCGCGGCGGCGAGCGTGGGGCCGATACAGGGCGTCCAGCCGACGCCGAAGAGCGCGCCCAGTATCGGCGCGCCCGCCAGGCCGGTGGCCGGGCGGGTGTGGAACCGGAACTCGCGGCGGCTGAGCCAGGGCATGCCGCCCATGTAGAAGGCGCCCATCAGCACCATCACCACACCGAGGATCCGGGTCAGCGTCTCCTGGTGCTCCAGGAGGTTCGAGCCGAAGTAGCCGAAGAGCGCGCCGCCGGAGACGAAGACGGCGGAGAAGCCGAGGACGAAGAGGGTGGCGCCGGTCAGCATCCGGCCGCGCCGGGCGTCGGCCAGATCGGTGCCGCCGGTGCCGGTGACGTACGACAGATAGCCGGGGACCAGCGGCAGCACGCACGGGGAGAAGAAGGAGACCAGTCCGCCGAGGATCGCGAGCGGTACGGCGAGCAGCAGGGTGCCGCTGCGTACGGTGGTGTCGAGGTCGGTCGAGGCGAGCAGGGTCGCCGACTCCGCGTACATCACCGGATCACTTCTCCGCGATCACGGGGTCGAGCATCGATCGGAGCTGCTTCTCGGAGAGTCCGCCGAGGAATCGCGCCGCGATCTTTCCTTCCCGGTCGAGGACGACCGTGGAGGGAATGGCCTGCGGATTCAGCGTGCCCTTGGGAAAACCGCTGATGATCAGTTTGCCCGCGGGGTCGTAGATGCTGGGGTAGCTGACCTTGTAGTCCTTCTCGAACTCGATCGCCGGGCCCTTGTCTCGGTCCCGGACGTTGAGGCCGACGAATTCGACGCCCTTCGCCTTGGTGTCGGCGGCGACCTTCACCAGGGCGGGTGCCTCGGCCCGGCAGGGCGGGCACCAGGAACCCCAGACGTTGATGACGACGATCTTGCCCTTGAGGTCGGCGACGTCGAGCGCTTCGCCTTCGAGGGTCTTGCCCGCGATCTTCCCGACGGGCTTGCGGTCGCCCTTGGCGACGGTCGAAATTCCGCTGTTGCTGCTGACGAAGTTCGTCTGACCGCCGCCACCGGACGTGCCCCCGTCCGTGCAGGCGGACAGGGTGAGCGCCCCGGCCGCCGCCAGGGCGGCCGTGAGGGCGGCGCGATGCGCACGACTGTGGCTCATGTGAAAAGTTTCGCATGACGTATTCGGCGATCTTCCGGGCACCCCCTCGGTGCCCGGAAGCGCCCCATTGGACGGCGGGCGCCCTTTGTCAGACGGCCTTAAGGAAAGTGTTCCAGCCGCCGGCGGGGGCCTGTCCGACATCGAGGGTGCGGAGCTTCGCGAGGACTCCGGCGTCCTGGACGTCGAGCCAGTCGCAGAACTGCCGGAAGGAGACCAGCCGGACGTCCTTCTTGCCGGCCATGCCCTTGATCGCGTCCTCGACGGCGTCCATATAGATACCGCCGTTCCACTGTTCGAAGTGGTTGCCGATGAAGAGGGGCGCGCGGTTGCCCTCGTAGGCGCGCCGGAAGCCCTCCAGGTACGCGCCGGTGGCCTGCTTGCGCCAGCCGGGGCGTTTGCCGGTGACACCGTTGGACGAGTAGCCGGACTGGTTGACCATGAAGTTGTAATCCATGGAAAGCACTTCAAAACCCCGGCCGGGGAAGGGCAGGGACTGGAGCGGCAGATCCCAGACGCCCTGGCGCTCGACCGGCCAGGTCTGCCGCCCGCCGGGCGAGCTGGCGTCGTACCGCCAGCCCAGTTTCCGCGCGGTCGGCAGCAGCCGGTCCTGGCCGAGCAGACAGGGGGTACGGCCGCCGACGAGTTCCTTGGTGTAGTCGAAGGGGAGCGGGTCGAGATCGGTCCAGCCGGTGTGGGTGCGCCACTTGGTGACGAAGCCCACGGCCTGGGATATCTCGTTCTCCCAGTCGGCGGGGGTCCAGCGGGCCACGGAGCGCGATCCCTCGCCGCAGAAGTGGCCGTTGAAGTGGGTGCCTATCTCATGGCCGTCGAGCCAGGCCCTCCGCAGCCACTTCAGGGTGTTCTTGATGTTGGCGTCTTCGAGATAGCCGATGTCGGAGGCGCCGACCCGGTTGTTCGGCGGCCGGTAGAGATTCTTCTTCGATTCCGGCAGCAGATATATGCCGGAGAGGAAGAAGGTCATCGTGGCGTCGTACTCTTTCGCGATCTTGAGAAAGCGGGGGAAGAGTCCGTCGCCGACCTCCCCGGCACCGTCCCAGGAGAAGACCACGAATTGGGGCGGCGCCTCGCCGGGGCGGAGCGCGGTGGGGGCGGGCGGCTGGTTCGGCTGGGGTCCGGTATCGGCGGTGGAGCCGTCCCCGATCGGGCGGGAGGGCCGCCCCGAGGGGTCGTTTTCCGTACGGCCGGGGTCCCCGGCTCCGGCACCGCCGCCCGGAGCGCTGTCGACACTTCCGCCCGAGCCGCCGGAACCGCCCGTACCGCAGCCGGTGAGCGCACCGGCGAGTCCGGCCGTCGCGGCGACGGAAACGCCCGTCCCCAGGAGTCCCCTACGGCTGATGTCACACATAAAGATCTTTCCCATCCGCTTTCGTCCCCCGTGTATCCGATAAGAGGGGGGACTCGGCGGGCGGGTTCCCGATAACTCTCTGAGTATGCAGGGAGTTTCGGGATGGTTATGCGGGAGGGGCGGCGGATGCGCCGTGGTGCGGTATCCGGTTCCGGGGGTGAATGTGACAGACGGGAAACAACCCGGGAAATAGTCGGGAACACGGGGCGGGTCGGGGAACCGATTCGACGCGCATTCCGTCGCCGACCGGTATCGGTGGGCCGGTGGGCCGGTGGGCCGGTGGGCCGGTGGGCCGGTGGGCCGGTGGGCCGGGAGCGTACGGCGGTACGGCTACGGGGGTACGCGCCCCGGCTCCCGTACGGGTCCGGGGCCGTACCGCCCGGCCATCGGCACCACGCCGCACCCACGCCCGCGCCCGCCCGCACACGGCCTCCGGTCCCGGCACCGGAGGCGGAGGCGGAGGCGGAGGCGGCGCTCCGGCGCCCGCGGCGGCTACGCGCCGAACGCCTTCGACTTGCCCTTCACCGGCTTGGCCCCGGCCCGCAGATGCTCGGGGACGAGATCCAGCGCCGGTTCCGTGTAGGCGACCGAGACGATCCGGTCGCCCTCGTAGGTGAACGAGGTCAGCGACGCGAGGGTGCACTGGCGGCGGCGCGGGTCGTGCCAGAGCCGCCGGTGCTCCACATAGCTGCGGAGGATCCAGATCGGCAGCTGGTGGCTGACGCAGACCGCCTCGTGGCCCCGGGCCGCGTCCCGGGCGGTGTCCAGGGCGCCCATCATCCGGATGACCTGGTCGACATAGGGCTCGCCCCAGGAGGGCCGGAAGGGGTTGGTGAGGTGTCGCCAGTTGCCGGGCTTGCGCAGGGCGCCGTCGCCGACGCCGAAGGTCTTGCCCTCGAAGACGTTCCCGGCCTCGATCAGCCGGTCGTCGATGTCGACGGCCAGACCGTGGCTCTCGGCCACCGGCTCGGCGGTCTCCCGGGCGCGCTCCAGCGGGGAGGAGACGACATAGGTGATGTCGCGCCCGGCGAGGGAGTCGGCGACCTTCTCCGCCATGCGGCGGCCCAGGTCGGAGAGGTGGTAGCCGGGGCGGCGGCCGTAGAGGATGCCGTCGGGGTTGTGGACCTCGCCGTGCCGCAGGACGTGGACGACGGTCCGCTCCGTACCGCCGCGTCCCGCACCACCGCCCGCGACCGGGGCGGCGTCCAGGGCCGCGTCCAGGGCGGCGCCCGGCTCCGTACCGGGGTCCGGCACGCTCGCTCCGGGGTTCGGCGCGGCCTCCCGTACACCCTTGTCGTCGTCGCGCGCGCTCATGCCGTCGCCTCCGCGGCGGCGCGGGCGGCGGCGGGCAGCGCGGCGGCGATCCGCTCGACGGCCCGCTCGTCATGGGCGGTGGAGACGAACCAGGACTCGAAGGCGGACGGCGGGAGGTAGACCCCGGCCGCGAGCATCGCGTGGAAGAAGGCATTGAAGCGGAAGGCTTCCTGCCGCTTGGCGTCCTCGTAGTTCCGCACCTCGTCCGGGGTGAAGAAGACGGAGAACATATTGCTCGCGGTCTGGAGCCGGTGGGCCACGCCCTCCTTCGTGAGGGCGTCGGCGACCAGGCCCTGGATCTCGGCGGAGACCGCGTCGACCTTCTCGTACGCGGCGTCGTCCAGCAGCCGGAGCTGGGCCAGTCCGGCGGCGGTGGCGACGGGGTTACCGGAGAGGGTGCCCGCCTGGTAGACGGGTCCGGCGGGGGCCAGGTGGCCCATCACATCGGCCCGCCCGCCGAACGCGGCGGCCGGGAAGCCGCCGCCCATGACCTTGCCGAAGGTCATCAGGTCGGGGCTGACGCCCTCGACCCCGTACCAGCCCGCCCGGCTGGTCCGGAAGCCGGTCATGACCTCGTCCGAGACGAACAGCGCGCCGTGCTCGCGGCAGAGGTCCTTCAGTCCCTGGTTGAAGCCGGGCAGCGGCGGGACGACGCCCATATTGCCCGGGGACGCCTCGGTGATCACACAGGCGATCTCGCCGGGATGGGCGGCGAAGGCGGCCCGGACGGCTTCGAGGTCGTTGTACGGCAGCACCACGGTCTCCCCGGCCTGGGCGCCGGTGACGCCCGGGGTGTCGGGCAGCCCGAAGGTGGCCACCCCGGACCCGGCGGCGGCCAGCAGCGCGTCGACGTGCCCGTGGTAGCAGCCCGCGAACTTGATCACCTTGGCCCGGCCGGTGAAACCGCGGGCCAGCCGGATCGCGGACATGGTCGCCTCGGTCCCGGAGGAGACCAGCCGGACCTGCTCGACGGGGGCGATCCGGGCCACGATCTCCTCGGCGAGCGCGACCTCGCCCTCCCCCGGCGTGCCGAAGGACGTACCCCGCGCCACGGCCGCCTGGACCGCCGCCAGCACCTCGGGGTGCGAGTGGCCGAGAATCATCGGTCCCCAGGAGCAGACGAGGTCGACGTACTCCCGCCCGTCGGCGTCGGTCAGATACGGGCCGGACCCGGACACCATGAACCGGGGCGTACCGCCCACGGCCCGGAAGGCGCGCACGGGGGAGTTGACACCGCCGGGCGTGACGACGGAGGCGCGGTCGAACAGCGCCTGGGAGACTGGGGCTTCGTATGGATACGACACTTTGGCCACTCTGTCCTGATCTGCGATTCGAGGGTGGGGGCGGCCGGGGGCCCGTCGGACGGTTGATCTCGGCCACGGATGAGCGCGGAGGGTGTACTCCTCGTATTACGAAACGGCGTCAGCCGCCCCGCATCTGCGAAACTGGGGCCACACAGGGAAGACTCATGGAATCCATGGTGTCAGAGGCCCTCACCGTTCTTCGCGGACAGGTGTTTCACCGTTCGTCCGCGGGGGAGGCAACTGTCACGATGATCGGGTTGCACGGCGGGGCCGGCGAGTGGTCGGGTGGAGATATGTATCGCGGTGGCGGACTGGGCGAGGGGACCGGCGACCTGGGTCCCGAGCCCGCCGGACGGGGCAGGCACCGACGCGGTGGCGCGGGTGACGCGCGGCACCCCGACCCGGCCGCGCACGCCGATACGAACGCACGTGCGAACGCCTTCGACGCGGGCGCCATGTCAGGCAGGAGCGCCCGCGTGGGGGTCACGTACAAGTACTTCGGTGCCCCCGACGGCGCGACGGCGGCCCGTGTCCCGATCTCGATGCGCCCCGAGGAGCTGGGCGGGGACGAACTGGGCATGGGCGGCCTCTTCACCAAGATCAAGCCCGAGACGATAGCCGCGATGGTGCTCACGGGTATAGAAGGCATGCCCCTCCACAAGGTCCCCCCGCTGGAGCTGGTCGTACTCCACCCCGACTACGCCGTCGTCAAGCTGCCGATGACCGTCGTCGACCCGCTGCGGGGCGTCGGCGAGGAGTCCGTGGGCGCGGCGGCCTTCATCTGGTCCACGGTCCCGGACCGGGGCGGCCCGCGCGACGCGTTCAACGTCTATCAACTGCTGCACGAATGGCAGGACTTCAGCCACCGGCTGCACGAGGCGGGACACCAGCCGTACTGTCTGGTCTGGCCCTGACACCTCCGCCCCCCCTGTCCCACTTCTGCCGTGTTCGGCTCGTGTGACCCCTTTGTCTTCTTCGGCCGTTGTTTTCCGCTGCCTTCTGATCCGCTGACGACCCGTGGCGGGCGGCGCGTACGGCGCTCGTTCGGGTGAGTGGTGGCGCGTACCGAAACCGGTGGCGCGTACGGGTTCGACGGCGCGTACCGGACCGACGGCGCGCGGAACCGGCGCGTACGGAACCGGCGGCGTACGGCATGTAACCCGCGCCCCTGGGCCCTCACCCGGAACCCTCCGGCACGGCCGTACCGTGCAGTACCGTGCACGGGTGAACCACGACGGGGCACAGTCACTGATCGCCGACCGGTATCTGCTGGTCGCCCGCCTCGGCAGCGGCGGCATGGGAACCGTATGGCGCGCGACCGACCGCGTACTGAAACGCACGGTGGCCGTCAAGGAAGTGCCCCTCCATATGGGCGGGGAACGGCTCGACACCCGGCTGCGAAGAGTCACCCGCGAGGCGCGCGCGATCGCCCAGATCTCCCACCCCCATGTCATCGACATCTACGACCTCGTCCACCACGACGACCGGTTGTGGCTGGTGATGGAGTTGGTCGACGGGCCGTCGCTGGCCGAGCACTCGCTCGACACGGGCCCCTTGCCGCCGTCCCGGGTCGCCTCGATCGGGCTCCAGCTCGTCGCCGGGCTCGACGCCGGACACGCCGCCGGGGTGCTGCACCGGGACGTCAAACCCGCCAATGTGCTGCTCCGCGCCGACGGCGGGGTCGTCCTCTGCGACTTCGGTATCGCCGAGCTGGCCGACACCGAGCCGCTCACCGCGTCCGGCGCGCTGATGGGCACCCTGCCGTTTCTCGCGCCGGAGCGGCTGACCGGCGGCCAGGCGGGGCCGCCGAGCGATCTGTTCGCCCTCGGCTGCACGCTCTGCGCGCTCTTCACCGGCCATTCGCCGTTCGCCAGGCCCGAGGCGGCGGCCGTACTGCACGCGGTGGCGCACGAGCGGCCCCATATCCCGGAACGGGCCGGTCCGCTGGCGCCGCTGCTGGCGGCCCTGCTGGCGAAGGACCCGGCCGACCGGCCGACGGCCCACGAAACGACCGACGCGCTGCGGGCGTTGGCCGGGGCGCTTCCCACCGCCGCGTCGGAGCTGCCGGATCCGGCGGACCGGCCGGGTCCGCCGGGCAGCCCCTCGGCGCCGGGCCCGGCCGCCCGCCGGGGTCCGGTCGCGGGCGCGGTACGGGCGGTCGCGCGGGCCCGGGCCCTGGCACGGAAGCGGGCCCCGGACCGGGCGGCGGCCTCGGTGCCGGCACCGGTACCGGCGGACGGGCCTCGCCGGGAACGACCGGGACGGGAGCGGCCTCGCCAGGAGTGGTCGGGCCGGGAGCGGTTGGGCCGGGAGCGGTTGGGACGGGAGCGGTTGGGACGGGCCGCCCTCCCGCTCACGGTGATCGCCGTACTGGCCGTGCTCGGTGTCGCGGGCCCGGTCGTCGGCTTTCTGCTGGGCCGGGACGGCAACCGCGACGGCCCGTCGGAGACCGCCGCGCACCATCCCGTACCGCCGCCCCCGCCGGGCGGAGGACCGCCCCCGCCGCCGCCCCGGGACGGCGGCTCGGCCCCGGTCCAGGCGGTGATGCCGGTCCCGGCCGGTACCGGTCCGCACGATCCGACCAGCCACTGGCTGTTCTCCGGCAACCAGTACCTCCGGGTCCGGACCGACGCCTCGGGCCCGGTCGCGTGGGAGCCGCTGACCGGGGTGTCGTCGTCCCTCGCGAGCTGGGAGAACACCCTCGGGAAGCTACCGGGGTTCCGGACCGGCATCGACGCGTCGTTCCGCGTCCCCGGCTCCCGCGACCAGCACTGGGTCTTCTCGGACCGGCAGTACATCCGGATCCGGATCTCCGACGACGGGCGGTACTCGGACGAACTGGTCACGGGCCCGAGGCCGATCACCGACTGGGCGAGTGCCTTCGGGAACGAACCCGGATTCCTCGACGGTATCGACGCGGTGATGCCGACCCCGGACGAGCCCGCCGAGTTCTGGGTCTTCGCGGGCGACCGCTATCTCAGGATCGAACTGACCGGCGACGGCCCCGGCGGAAAGGTCCTCAAAGGCCCGACCCCGCTGGCCGAGTGGACCGAGACGATCGGCGCCTTCGACGCGTTCCGCTCCGGTATCGACGCCGCGTTGAGCGTTCCCGGCCGCAAGGGCGAGTACTGGGTCTTCTCGGACCGCGAGGTCCTGCGCCTGTCGCTGACCGACGGCACCTACACGGACAAGCTCCTCCAGAAGCCGTCGCCGCTGCCCGACTGGACCGGCGGCTCCGCGGACTGACCGCACACGACCGGGGCCCGTGGAACACCTGGCGGCCGTACGGCACGAGCCGGCGCGCGCCCGGTCGGGGCGTCGGCGACCGCGGGTGCCCCGACGGCCGGGCGCGGGTGAACCCGGCCGTCAGGTCCCCGGGTGGCCGTCGGGCCGACAGGGCCGACAGGGCTATCAGGGCGCCGTCAGCCGCCCGGTACCGGGGCGAACGCGGGGCGGGCCGCCCGGGGAAACGCCCGCCGGTACTCCCCCGGAGTCACCCCGACATGGCGCAGGAAGTGATGGCGGAGATTGTTCGCCGTCCCCAGTCCGCTGAGTTCGCCGACCTTCTCCACCGGCAGATCGGTGGATTCCAGCAGCACCCGGGCCCGGCCCAGCCGCTGGGCCAGCAGCCATTGCAGCGGGGTGGTGCCGGTCGCCGCCTGGAGCCGCCGGTAGAAGGTCCGCTGGCTCATCGACGCCCGGCGCGCCAGCTCGGCGACGGTCAGCGGCCGGTCCAGGTTCTCCCGGACCCAGTCGAGGACCGGCGCGAGACCCGCGTCGTCCTCCGGAGGCAGGGGGAGGTCGATGAACTGGGCCTGGCCGCCGGGGCGGTGGGCCGGGACCACCATCCGGCGGGCGAGCTGGTTGGCGATCCGGGCCCCCAGGTCACGGCGGACGAGATGGAGGCAGAGGTCCAGTCCCGCCGCGAGCCCGGCGCTGGTCAGGACGTCGCCGTCGTCCACGTAGAGCACCGAGTCGTCGACCTCCACCCGGGGGTGCAGCTCGGCCAGCCGGGCGGTGTGCATCCAGTGGCAGGTCGCCCGGCGGCCGTCCAGCAGTCCGGCGGCGGCGAGCGCGAAGGCGCCGTTGCAGAGGGAGACCACCCGCGCCCCGGCCCCGTGCGCCGAGCGCAGGGCCTCGACCAGGGCCGGGGACACGGGCTGGTCGCCGTCGACACAGGCGTCGGGGACGGAGGGGACGATGACCGTATCGGCGCCGATCAGTCCGTCGAGCCCGTAGGCCGTACGGATCTGGAAACCGGCGGCCCCCGCTCCCCCGAGAGCCGGGTCGGCTGAACCGGACTCGGCGGATTCGGCGGACTCACCGGTTCCGCAGATTCTCAGCTCGTACCAGGGATCGGCGAGATCCGGCTGCGGCTTGCCGAAGACGGTGCACGGGATGCTCAGTTCGTACAGATCCCAGGACGGTACGCCGAAGACCTCGGGGACCACGACGGCGACGGAACCAGCGCTCATGCGTTCGAGCCTAGGTCAGTTCCGGCGGCGGCTGGCAGGAATTCGGCGACGGCCGTCACCCGGGTCACTGTCGGCGGGCGCGGCGGCCCGCGAAAGTGGGACACGGCTGCTCGACTGACTGCGAAACCGCAGCTCATAGGCCATATGAAAGGGGATTCGAGATGTCCGCCAGTAGTGGGGAGAACCCGGCCGCGCGACCCGCCGTGACCGTACTCGGCCTCGGCCAGATGGGGTCGGCGATCGCCGGGGCGCTGCTCGCGGCGGGCCATCCGACGACGGTGTGGAACCGCACCCCGGAGAAGGCCGCGCCGCTCGTCGAGCGGGGCGCGGTGCTCGCCGGTTCGGTCGAGGAGGCGGTGGCCGCCGGTGAGCTGGTGATCGCGGTCGTGCTGGACCATCCGGCGCTCTTCGAGGCGCTCGGCCCGGCGTGCGGCCCGGCGCTCGGCGTGCTGAAGGGGCGCGCGCTGGTCAATCTGACGACGGCGACGCCCGAGCAGGCGAACGAGGCCGTGGCCTGGGCGGGGGAGCACGGGGTCGACTACCTGGGCGGGGCGATCATGACGACGCCGCCCGGGGTGGGGACATCGGAGGTGATGTTCCTGTACAGCGGTGACCGGGCCGTGTTCGACGCGCACGAGCCCGTACTGAAGTCGCTCGGCGACCCGCTGTACCTCGGTACGGAGCCCGGACTCGCCGCCCTCTACGACGTCAGCCTGCTCGGGCTGATGTGGGCCACCATGACCGGCTGGCTGCACGGCGCGGCGACCGTCGGCGCCGAGGGCACCCCGGCCGTGGACTTCACCGAGGTCGCGATCCGCTGGCTGGGCACGGTCAACGACTTCGTCCGGCGGTACGCGGGCCAGGTGGACGCGGGCGCCTATCCGGGCGACGACGCCACCGTCGACGTACAACTCGCGGTGGTGGACCACTGGCTGCACGCGTCGGCCGCCCGGGGCGTGGACGACCGGCTGCCGAAGCTGCTGCGGACGGTGATGGCGGAGACCGCGGCGAGCGGGCACGGGCAGGACAGCTACGGCAGCGTGATCGAGGTCCTGCGGAAGGGGAACCGGCGGGGGTGAGGCGCGGGGTGGTGGCGGGGCAGGCGGGGGCGCGGGTCGCCTCGCCCCCGCCGGGCGGGTCTCCGCTCGCCGCGCCCCGGGGCGCGACCCGTACGACGAGAAGAGTCCGGTGGCGATGCGGAACAGGGCACTGATGCTCGTGGTCATGCGCTGACCGTAAACGGCGAACGGCACGGGCGTCGGGGCCTGTGGATAACGCCGGTGGACATCCACGGGCGATATCCGCGGAGCCGTGGACGGTACGGCCACCGGACGGATGTCAGACCCTCGTTCTAGCCTGCCTGCCATGGAGACGGAACAGGGGACCGGGGAGATCAGGGACACGGAGACCGGAGCCGGGACGGGAATTCGGCTCGTGCCGTGGTCGGAGGGCGATCTCGATCTGCTCCGGGCCGCCAACGCGCCGGAGCTGATGACCGAGCTGGGCGGCCCGGAGACCGAGGAGAAGGTGCTGGACCGGCACCGCCGCTATGTGGCGGTGAGCGCCGGTCCCGCGGAGCGCAGCCGGATGTACGCGATCGTGATCGCCGGGACCGGTGAGCGGGTCGGGTCCGTCGGCTACTGGGAGCAGACTTCGGTCTCGGACGAGTTGGAGGCGTACGAGGCGGGGTGGGGGGTCCTCGCGGCGTTCCAGGGCCGGGGGATCGCGGCGGCGGCGATCCGGGAGGTGATAGCGGCGGCCCGGGAGGCGGGGCGGCACCGCTATCTGTACGCGTACCCGAAGGTGACGAACGGCGCGTCGAACGCGGTCTGCCGGAAGACGGGGTTCGAGCTGCGGTGCGAGGTCGGGATCGAGTATCCGCCGGGGAATCCGATCCGTTCGAACGAGTGGCGGATCGATCTGCGCGGCGGGGAGTAGCGGCGGGGGAACAAGGGGCGGGGGCAGGGGCCCGTGCGGGCGCCGGGCGTGGGCTCGCGCGGGGCGGAACTCAGGTGCCCCGGCCCGGCCCCTGGTGACATCCTGACGCCGTGAACGGACCCCGGATCCATCTCAGCGTCGCCCCCGAGCTGCGGCTCTTCGTCCCGTCGGCGTACCGCGACGGCCGTACGGAGCTGGTGACCGACGGCACCTCCACCCTCGGACATGTCGTCGAGTCGCTGGGCGTGCCGCTGACGGAGGCCGGACGGCTGGTGGTCGACGGCCGCCCGGTCGCCGTCTCGCACATTCCGGCGGAGGGCCAGCGGGTCGACGTCCTGGGCCATGAGCGCCCGCAGCCGGTGCCCGGCGCGCCCCTGCGGTTTCTGCTCGACGTCCATCTGGGGACGCTCGCCCGGCGGCTGCGGCTGCTGGGCGTGGACGCGGCGTACGAGAGCGAGGACATCGGGGATCCGGCACTGGCCGCGCTCTCCGCGAAGGAACGCCGGGTGCTGCTCTCCCGGGACCGGGGGCTGCTGCGGCGGCGGGAGCTGTGGGCGGGGGCGTACGTCTACAGCGACCGGCCCGACGATCAGGTCCGCGACGTCCTCGGCCGGTTCGCGCCCGAGCTGGCCCCCTGGACCCGCTGTACGGCCTGCAACGGCCCGCTGCTGGACGCCGACAAGGACTCGGTCGGTGATCGGCTGGAGCACGGGACGCGGCAGACGTACGACGTCTTCGCGCAGTGCTCCGTCTGCTCCCGGGTCTACTGGCGCGGCGCGCATCACGCCCGGCTGGTCGGGATCGTGGACGCGGCGGTCGCGGAGTTCGGCCCGGACGCCCCCGGCGCCCGGCGCTGACCGGCTCCCGGCCCCCGCTTGGACCGGCTTCTGGGCCCCGGGCCCGACCGGACCGGCCGGACCCCCCGCGTCCGGCCCCCGCGCGTCCCGTCCGGTGGCGCGTGGCACGCTGTGCCCATGCTCGTAGCCCGTTCCGTCCTGCTGTTCGCCGTCGCCGCCCTCTTCGAGATCGGCGGCGCCTGGCTGGTCTGGCAGGGGGTGCGTGAGCACCGGGGCTGGATCTGGATCGGCGCGGGGGTGGTCGCCCTCGGGTTGTACGGCTTCTTCGCCACGCTCCAGCCGGACGCCGAGTTCGGCCGGATCCTCGCCGCGTACGGCGGGATCTTCGTCGCGGGCTCCATTGTCTGGGGCATGGTCGCCGACGGCTACCGCCCGGACCGGTGGGACGTGACGGGCGCGCTGATCTGTCTCGCGGGCATGGCCGTGATCATGTACGCGCCCCGGGGCAGCGCCTGACGCCCGGCTCCCCGTCTCCCCCGGAACCCGCTCCGGCCCCGACCCCGACCCCGACCCCGACCCCGCTGACCGTACAGACCGCACCCGACCGCCCGAGGAGCCCCACCGTGCCGACCCTCGACTCCGTCTCCCCCACCGCCGACTCGCCCACCGCCGCGCCCGTCGCCGTGGTCACCGGCGCCAGCGGGGGAATCGGGGCGGCGACCGCGCGCCGGCTGGCCGCCGAGGGCTTCCACACCGTACTGACCGCGCGCCGCGCGGACCGGATCGCGGAACTGGCCGCCGAACTGACCGCCGCCGGACACCGGGCGACGGCCCACCCCCTCGACATCACCGACCGCGCGGCCGTGGACGCCTTCGCCGCCGGACTCGACCGCTGCGACGTCCTCGTCAACAACGCGGGCGGCGCGCTCGGCGCGGACCCGGTCGCCGCCGGTGACCCGGCCGACTGGCGGTGGATGTACGAGGTCAATGTGCTCGGCACCCTCCATGTCACCCAGGCGCTGCTGCCCGCCCTCACGGCGAGCGGCGACGGCACGGTCGTCGTGGTGACCTCCACCGCGGGCCACGGCACCTACGAGGGCGGCGCGGGCTACGTCGCGGCCAAGCACGCGGAGCACGTACTCGCCGAAACGCTTCGGCTGGAGATCGTCGGCACCCCG
The DNA here is from genome assembly GCF_040641415.1 of Streptomyces sp. NPDC020875. NCBI lineage: Bacteria > Bacillati > Actinomycetota > Actinomycetes > Kitasatosporales > Streptomycetaceae > Streptomyces > Streptomyces sp. NPDC020875. The sequence continues at coordinate 20,862 of NZ_JBFADP010000051.1, forward strand.
GTCCGGGTAATCGAGATCGCCCCCGGCATGGTGCGTACGGACGAGTTCGCCACCACCCGCTTCCGCGGCGACACGGAGAAGGCCGCCCGGGTCTACGCGGGCGTCGCGGCCCCGCTGACCGCCGACGACGTCGCCGACACCGTGACCTGGGCGGTCACCCGCCCCTCCCACGTCAATATCGACCTCTTGGTGGTCCGCCCCCGCGCCCAGGCGTCCAACACCAAGATCCACCGCGAACCCTGACCCCACCGGCCGCGCCCCCGGCCCCGCCCCACGCGGAAACCACCGCCCCACCCGGAACGGTCCGCCCAGCAGCCGCCGCGATCGTGGCGACCCGCACCCGACAACTCACCGCTGCCTGTCGAACGCCTCCCGGAGCTTCCGGCCCATGGCCGCGCTTTCCTCGTCGGTGACCTCGATCCCGAAGCACTCGGCCAAGTGGGCGCGCGCGGCCTCAGCAGTCCTTCGTCGCTCGGTGTCAGCCGACGCCGACGCGGCGAACTCCGACAGCAACGCAGTGACGGTCGTCCCTCGGGACTCGGCCAAGGCCACCAAGCGGTCGTAGAGCTCCGCGGAAACACGAATCACGGCTTCGGACATGCCGCGATTGTGCCGGACATCACAAGGGCGGCACCCCGCTCGCCGGCTACTGGGCCCTGGTGCACGCCCCGCCCCCCACGTGTCCCGCCCGGGAGGGGGTGTCAGCCCTTCACACAGACGACCTGCTTCAGCTTCGCCACCACCTCGACGAGGTCCGTCTGGGCCTGGATGACCTGTTCGATCGGCTTGTAGGCGCTGGGGATCTCGTCGACCACACCGCTGTCCTTACGGCACTCGACACCCCGGGTCTGCTCCTCCAGATCCTGGGTGGAGAACCGCTTCTTCGCCGCGTTGCGGCTCATCCGGCGGCCCGCGCCATGGGAGGCCGAGTTGAAGGACTTCTCATTGCCGAGACCGCGGACGATGTACGAGCCGGTGCCCATGGAGCCGGGGATGATGCCGTAGTCGCCGGAGCCCGCGCGGATCGCGCCCTTACGGGTGACCAGCAGGTCCATCCCGTCGTAACGCTCCTCCGCGACATAGTTGTGGTGGCAGGAGATGACCTCGCCGAAGGTGACCCGGGCCTTGCGGAACTGGCCCCGGAGGACCTCCTGGAGCAGGCCCATCATGATCGCGCGGTTGTACTTGGCGTACTCCTGCGCCCAGAACAGATCGTTCCGGTACGCCGACATCTCCGGGGTCTCGGCGAGGAAGACCGCCAGGTCGCGGTCGACCAGGCCCTGGTTGTGCGCCAGGTCGCGGGCGATCCCGATGTGATGGTCGGCGAGTTCCTTGCCGATGTTGCGGGAGCCGGAGTGCAGCATCAGCCAGACCGCGCCGTCCTCGTCCAGGCAGACCTCGACGAAGTGGTTGCCCGAGCCGAGCGTGCCCATCTGCTGGAGCGCCCGCTCACGGCGGAACTTCACCTCGTCGGCGACCAGGTCGAACCGGTCCCAGAAGTCGTCCCAGCCCGCCGGGGAGACGGTGTTCCCGAATCCGTACACCCGGCCGGTGTCGACCGGCTCGCCGTGCATCCCGCGGCCGACCGGGATCGCCGCCTCGATCCGGGAGCGGAGCCCGGAGAGATCGCCGGGCAGGTCGTTCGCGGTCAGCGACGACTTCACCGCGGTCATCCCGCAGCCGATGTCGACCCCGACCGCCGCCGGGCAGACCGCGTCCTTCATCGCGATCACCGAGCCCACCGTGGCACCCTTGCCGAAGTGGACGTCGGGCATCACCGCGAGCCCCTTGATCCAGGGCAGTGTGGCGACATTGCGCAGCTGCGCCATGGCGACGTCCTCGACACCCGCCGGATCCGCCCACATGCGGATGGGAACCTTCTCCCCCTGAATCTCCGTGTACGACATATGTCTCCCCCTTTTCCCCGTCCCCCGGAATATCCTCAAGAACAGTCAAACGCGAAACCGGCGCCCCCGCCCGTGCGGGACCGGGCCGGCATACGGCGGAACCCGGTGGATGACGGAAGAAGTCGGTGAAAGTCCGGCGGATCGGCACCAAGGCCGTGTGCCCGGCGGACTTCGTGTGCGATAGACATTGTGTCCACCGGCCGCCTGCGGGCGGCAACAGCTTTTCCCGGCAAACCACCGGGAACGAAGCCCGATCAGTTCGAAAGGGGTCCGGGACCGTGCGACGCAGGACGTATGCCTCCGGCATCTCCGGCAGACTCGGCCGCACGGTCGCGGCCGCCGTGGGGCTCGCCGCCCTCGCCACCGCCTGCACGGGGGGTGAGGGGACCACCACGGGCGCCGTCAGCTCCAAGGCGGGCGGCGGCTCCGTCGTACCGGCCGCGCCCGGGAAGTACCGCACCCTCCTGGAGCCGTGCGGCTCCCTCGGCGACTCCACCCTCAAGGATCTGCTGCCGGGGCTGGTCGAGCTCTCGGACGAGGCGCTGGCCAAGGCGCTCCGGGGCAAGCCCCTGGGGACGTACGACACCGACCGCCGGGTCGGCTGCTCCTGGAACGCGAAGACCCCGGACTCCTCGCGGGCCGTCAGTCTCGACTTCGAGCGGGTCGTGTCGTACGACGCGGCGGTCAGCGACGACGCCCAGGCGCAGAAGGTCTTCGAGGGGAAGCAGACGGCGGCCGGGGTACCGCTGAAGGTGCCGGGCGAGAACGGCGAAAACGCCACAAACGGCACGGGCGGCGAGACCGGCGGCACAAACGGTACGAGCGGTACGAATCAGGCGGTCGGCACACCGGCCGACACCAGCACCGGCACCGGCCCGCAGACCGCGAGCCCGCCCGCGTCCACCTCCACCTCCTCTTCCACCTCCTCCGGCCCGTCGACGGGCTCCGGGTCCGAGGAGGGGTCGGAAGGCGACGGGACCGGCAAGGAGGAGCCGCTCGGCCCCCGGGTCCTCGACGACCTCGGCGACGCCGCGTTCCTGAACGACGTGACCAGCCCGCGCGGTACCGGCGCCAACGCCCAGCGGCGCACCGTGAGCGTGGTGTTCCGCACATCCAATGTCATCGTCACGGTCGTGTACGTGGAGCAGTCCGGCGTCGCCGCCGAGCCGCCCGACGGCAAGGAACTGCAGGACAAGGCCCAGAGCGTGGCCCGTGACCTGGTGCGGAAGTTCAGCGAGTGACGCCCGGCGCGCCCCGGTCCGCCGGGGCCGCCGGTCTTCCACAGGCCGCCCACGGCACGGCTCGATCCGCGTACGGTGGCGTGGCAGGAACCCGGGCCCGGCCGGAGCCGGGGCGCGACCGTACGACCAACGACTGAAGGAACCATGCACCGATCAGCCCCGCGACTGTCCCGCATACTCGCCTGCGCGGCCCTCCCGCTGATGCTCGCCGTCGCCGGCTGCTCGTCGGACTCCGGCGGCGGTGACGACGACAAGAAGAAGGAGAAGGCCGGGAGTTCCGCGTCGGCCTCCGCCGAGGGCGGCGGGGGTTCCGAGGGCAGCGGCGCCGACCCGGGGAAGCCGGCGGAGGACACCGTCGCCCCCGCGACCTACGCCAAGCTGCCGAGCCCCTGCTCCGCGATCGGCTCGTCCTCGGTGCGCGACCTGGTGCCGGGCGCGTCGCCCAAGGGCGGCACGGCCGGAAAGTCCTCCGACGCCCAGGCCCGCGCCAACTGCCACTGGAAGGGCAGCGACGACAAGGGCCTGAAGGGCACGCAGTACCGCTGGCTGGACGTCTCCCTGCTGCGGTACGACTCCGAGGAGGCGCTGAAGGCCAGCGGCGAGCAGCGCGCCCGGGAGAACTACGGCAAGGAAGTCACCAAGGCCAAGGCCGTGGAGGGCGCGAAGAACGTGAAGTCGGCCGCGGCCACCGGTATCGGTGACGAGGCGACGTCCGTGACGTACACCCTGCGCAAGGTCGACGCCGACTTCGCCTATACGACGATCGTCTCCCGGATCGACAATGTCGTGGTGACCCTGACGTACAACGGCGCGGGCATGGCGGGCGCCGCCTCCCCCTCGGTCGAGGAGGTCACCAAGGACGCGGTGAAGGCCGCGAAGGAGGCCGTGGCCTCGATCGGCGAGGCCAATGAGAAGGGCGCCGCGACCAAGCCGTCGGGCGGCGGATCGCCGGACGCGAGCAAGAAGCCCGCAACGGCCGGGAGCTGACGCCCCGCAAGCTACCGCGCGGTCACCCCGCGCCCCGGAGCCCGTGCCTCCCCCCGAGGGGCGCGGGCTCCGCGTTCATGTGCCACGCTGTGCCCCTGACCGGACGGGAACACTTGTCCAGACCCCGATCCGGCCAAAGGTTCCGAAGGTTCCGACCGGATTCCCGGTCGGAGGTCGGGTTCGGGGAAGGAGATCGCGGGTGGCCGCGATGCAGCTGACACGCACGCACCGGATACTCGTCGGCATTGTGGTGGCGGGTGCGGTGGTCATCGCCGGCATCGGCTTCGCCGGCTCCTACGCCGCGGTGCGCGACCTGGCCGAACGCAAGGGGTTCGGCGACTTCGCCATGGTCTTCCCGATCGGTATCGACGCGGGCATCTGTGTGCTGCTCGCCCTCGATCTGCTGCTGACCTGGATGCGCATCCCGTTCCCGATGCTCCGGCAGACGGCATGGCTGCTGACGATCGCCACCATCGCCTTCAACGGTGCCGCGTCCTGGCCGGATCCGCTCGGTGTCGGGATGCATGCCGTGATCCCGGTGCTGTTCGTGGTCACGGTCGAGGCGGCCCGGCACGCGATCGGCCGGATCGCCGACATCACCGCCGACAAGCACATGGAGGGCGTGCGGCTGACCCGCTGGCTGCTCTCCCCGGTGCCGACGTTCAAGCTGTGGCGGCGGATGAAGCTCTGGGAGCTGAGATCGTACGAGCAGGTCATCAAGTTGGAGCAGGAGCGGCTGATCTACCAGGCCCGGCTCCAGGCCCGGTACGGGCGCGGCTGGCGGCGCAAGGCCCCGGTGGAGTCGTTGATGCCGCTGCGGCTGGCGAAGTACGGCGTACCGCTGGCGGAGACCGCGCCCGCCGGGCTGGCGGCGGCCGGGGTGGATCCCGTACTGCTGCCGCCCGCGCCGGTCACCCCCGGGGCGCCCGGGACACAAGTATCGGCCGTGGCTTCTGTGACGGCCGGGACACCGCAGCCCGGACTCCCGGCCCCCGCCCCGGCTTCGGCTTCGGCCGAGCCGGTCGTGACACTGGAGAAGAAGCCGGAACCGGAGGCGAAGCCGGAGCCCGTCCCCGAGGCCGTCGCCGCCGGTGAGCCGCACGAGCGCCCGGCGGACGGCCCGGACGCGACGGCCGGACCACAGGCGGCGGAGCACACCGAGACCGCCGCCGTTGCCGCCGCTTCCGACGCCGACGAGGCCGCGTACCGCGAGTACCAGGAGTACGAGCGGCAGCGTTACGAGGAGTACCAGCGGTTCCAGGAGTATCAGCGGTACGCCGCGGCCGAGGACGACCCGGAGAACAATCCGTGGTTCCGCCAGAGCGTCCGGAACGAGCGGTACGAGGGCGGCTACGACCCGGAGTACCAGGAGCCGTACCAGGAGCAGCCGTACCAGGAGCCGTACCGGAATCAGGGCCGGGACCAGTTCCAGGAGCCGGACCGGCCGCAGGGCGGCCCCGCGGGCACCGGCCCCCAGCCGGAAGCCGGGCAGCCGATCCTGATCCCGGCGGGCCCCGGCGGTCGGACCCGGATCCTCGGCGACCCCGAGGAGCGGGACGAGCCGGAGCAGCCGTACGGCCCCGGCGACGACCCGGCGGACGACACCACGTCCGCCGACGTCCAGGCGTTCTACGAGCAGGCGTACCCGGTCTTCGTGACCTACGCCCACGAGCACGGGGACTATCCGAAGGCGGACGTCCTGGCGATACACCTGGCGGACGTCCACGGCATCACGCATCCGCGGAGCGCGGCCCTGCTGCGGCAGGCGATGCCCGCGTTCCGCCAGCGCATGGAGGCCGATCTGGAGGCCGAGCACATCGCCTGATGCGGCCCGGGCGAGAGGCGTCCGACTCGCCCCGGGACGTGCCTCAGCTCCGCTTGCGCACGAGCTCCCCGGCGCCCGCCGTGACCGCTCCCAGGACCAGCAGGGCGACATAGGCCCCGACCGGCAGCTCCCAGAACACGTCGAGGAAGCCCCACGGCTCTTCACCGCGAACGAGACCGAACGTCCCGAGCGCCCCTTCTATCCCGATGATCCATCCGGCGACCGTCAGCACGTCCTTCGTCATGGCTCCACGGTCCCAAGCACCGGGCACCGGATCATCGTGCGCAAGGTGGACCGGTCCCCTAGGCATGTCCGGAAAATAGCGCCTTCCGCCCGGAGTTCGAGGCCCGCGGCGTCCGGTGCGTGCAGTCGCAAGGCGGGCGGCCTCTCCCCCCGTACCGGGCGCACGCGGACGATCCCGACAACGCCGGGGCCCACCCATGCCCGAAGGGCTACCGAGGAGAGCGCGCGGGCCCGGCGCCGCGGACCAGGCGGTACTTGGGGAATCTTCCGGACCCGGTCTAGTACTTGCGCCGCTTCCCGGCCAGCTCGCCGACGCCCGCCATGGCGGCGCCCACCACCAGCAGGACGACATAGGCGGGCAGCGACAGCTCCCGGTACTGGTGGATCAGGCCCCACGGCTGCTCGCCCCAGAGATGCCCGCCCGCCCCCAGGGCCCCTTGTATCCCGATGATCCATCCGGCGATCGCCAGTACTTCTCGCTTCATGCCTCCACGGTCCCGCGCCCCCGGCGGCGGCACATCGTGCACACGACGGAACGGCCGGTAGTCCGAAGGATGCACTCCCGGGGCCGCGGATACCCCTTGCCGGCGAGCCCGTCCGGGGCCGGGCTACGCGGCCCTGCGGTAGGCGGCGCCGTCCCGGGTCCGGGTGAGCTGTCCGCCGATGACCAGATAGCGCCGCAGCGCCGCGTGGTCGTCGTGCACCTGCCCGAGCCGCGCGTTGACCTCCTTCTCGGTGTACTCCTCGCCCGCCGCGAAGAGGGTCGTGGCGAGATGTTCCAGGAGCTGGGTGCGGCGGTCCGCCTTCCGGGGCACGGCGATCAGCCGTCCGCCCGAGAACAGCGTTTCCACACCCCGGCGGTTCCGTGTGTCGTCCATCCGGGCACTCTCCCGCCGCGCCCGGCCCGGCGGCAACGGATTTACGCCCCCGGCCCCGGCCCCTGGACCGGCAGCCCCGCACCCGGCCCCAGGCCCCAGGCCCCGCCCGCCGCATCCCGCCGCACCGCGCCCCGTCCCGCCCCGGACACGACGATGCCGGGGACCTCACGGCCCCCGGCATCCCGTTCACGTACCGCCCCGGTTACCCGGCGAGCAGCGTACGGACGCGGTCAGCGCCCACCGCGAGCAGCAGCGTCGGCAGCCGCGGCCCGGTCTCCCGGGTGACCAGCAGCCGGTACAGCAGGGCGAAGAACGTCCGCTGCGCCACCTTCAGCTCCGGCGTCGGCTTGGCCTCCGGGTCGAGACCGGCCATCACCTTCGGCACACCGTAGACCAGGGTCGTCAGACCCTCCAGGGACCAGTGCGTGTCCAGCCCCTCCACCAGCAGCGCCAGGGAGCGGCGCGCCTCGTCGTCCAGCGACGCCAGCAGCTCGGTGTCGGGCTCGGCGCGGACCACGGTCCTGGCGTCCGCCGGGACCTGGGTCGTGATCCAGTTCTCGGCGCGGTCCAGCCGGGGCCGGACCTCGTCCAGCGACCCGACCGGGTTCACCGGGTCCAGCTCGCTCAGGATCCGCCGGGTCTGCTCGTCGTGGCCGCCGGTGATGTCCACGACGGACGCGAGGGTCCGGTACGGCATCGGCCGGGGCGTGGTCGGCAGCTCGCCCTCGGCGGTCCGGACCGCCCGGCCGTAGGCGGCGGCGTCGGCGGGCAGCACCGAGCCGTCGGCGACCTTCGCGGCGAGCTTGTCCCACTCGTCGTAGAGCCGCTGGATCTCCTGGTCGAAGGCGATCTTGAACGACTGGTTGGGGCGGCGGCGCGCGTACAGCCAGCGCAGCAGCGGCGCTTCCATGATCTTCAGCGCGTCGGCGGGCGTCGGCACGCCGCCCTTCGAGGACGACATCTTGGCCATGCCGCTGATGCCGACGAAGGCGTACATCGGGCCGATCGGCCGCTCCCAGCCGAACAGCGGGCAGATGAACTCGCCGACCTGGAAGGACGACCCCGGGGAGCTGTGGTCGACCCCGGACGGCTCGAAGACCACGCCCTCGTACGCCCAGCGCATCGGCCAGTCGACCTTCCACACCAGCTTGCCGCGGTCGAACTCGGAGAGCCGGACCGTCTCGGTGTGGCCGCAGGCGGTGCAGTCGTACGTCAGCTCGGTGGTGTCGTCGTCGTAGGCGGTGACGACCGTCAGGTCCCGGTCGCAGGAACCGCAGTACGGCTTGTACGGGTAGTAGCCCGCCGAACTCGTGCCGTCGTCCTCGGACGCGGCGCCGGAGCCCTCCGCGGCCTCCAGCTCTGCCTCGTCCACCGGCTTCTGCGACTTCTGCGGGGGCTTCTTGCCCGCGCCCTTCTTGGTCCGGTACCGGCCCAGGATCTCGTCGATGTCGGCCCGGTGCCGCATGGCCAGCAGGATCTGCTCGCGGTAGGTGCCCGAGGTGTACTTCTCGGTCTGGCTGATGCCCTCGTAGACCACGCCCAGCTCGTCCAGGGACGTGATCAGCGCCGCCTTGAAGTGCTCGGCCCAGTTCGGGTGGGCGGAGCCCTTCGGGGCGGGTACCGAGGTCAGCGGGCGGCCGATGTGCTCGGCCCAGGACTCGTCCACGCCCTCGACGCCGAACGGCACCTTGCGGAACCGGTCGTAGTCGTCCCAGGAGATCAGATGCCGGACCTCGTACCCCCGGCGGCGGATCTCGTCCGCGACCAGGTGCGGGGTCATGACCTCGCGGAGGTTGCCCAGGTGGATCGGGCCCGAGGGGGAGATCCCGGACGCCACGACGACTCGTTTGCCCGGGGCACGCCGCTCCGACTCCGCGATGACCTCGTCTGCGAAACGGGAGACCCAGTCGGTCTCGGTGGTGCTCTGAGCCACGGTCGGCACGTCCTTACGTCCTTCTTCCAGGTGCTTCCAGAATCGGCTTCCACGCCGGAGTCGCATCGGCGCCGCGCCCGGCGGACGCGACGGCGTCCGCGCGGCGCTCCGCGCCGGATCCTCCTATTCTCCCAGACGGAACCCACCGCCCCGACGTTCCGTCGGCAAGGCACCCGGATCGCGCCACGCGCCCGCGCGCCGGGACCGGCGGGGCCGCCGCGCCCCGCCCCCCTCGGCGTTATCGGGGCGAAGGAGATCGGCACCGCGTGGGACACTGGGCAGCCGGGCGACTCGGGGACTTCTCGCAACGATTTCCCGGGCCGCCCGCCCGGACGGCCCCGGCACCACCGGAACATCCGGGCAGCCGGATATCCGGGCCTCCCGGACATCCGGACCTCCCCAACCTCTCCGAATCAGAAACGGAAGCCCATGACCTCGGTCCCTTCCCTCGCGTCGAATGTGCAGCAGCGCCTGGCGACGGCCCTCTCGGCAGCCCTGCCGGAGGCCGGTTCCGCCGACCCGCTGCTCCGACGCAGCGACCGGGCCGATTTCCAGGCGAACGGCATCCTCGCCCTCGCCAAGCGGCTCAAGGGCAACCCTCGGGAGCTGGCCGGCCAGGTCGTGGCCGCCCTCGACACGGAGAGCGACGGACTGCTGCACGAGGTCGAGGTCTCCGGCCCCGGCTTCCTGAACATCACGGTCTCGGACGCGGCGATCGTCGACACCCTCGCCGCCCGGGCCGCCGACGACCGGCTCGGTGTGCCGTACGCGGCGGACCCCGGCACGACCGTGATCGACTGGGCGCAGCCGAACGTGGCCAAGGAGATGCACGTCGGCCATCTGCGGTCGGCCGTGATCGGCGCCGCGATGGCCAAGATCATGGAGTTCACCGGCGAGAAGGTGATCAGCCGCCACCACATCGGCGACTGGGGCACCCAGTTCGGCATGCTCATCCAGTACCTGGAGGAGCACCCGCACGAGCTGGACCACGGCCGGGACGGCGAGACCTCCGGCGAGGAGGCCATGTCCAACCTGGACCGGCTCTACAAGGCGGCCCGGGCGGTCTTCGACTCCGACGAGGAGTTCAAGACCCGGGCCCGGGACCGGGTGGTCGCCCTCCAGGCCGGTGACCCGGCGACCCTCGCGCTCTGGCAGCGGTTCGTCGACGAGTCGAAGATCTACTTCCACTCGGTCTTCGACAAGCTGGACATGGAGATCGCGGACGAGGACATCGTCGGCGAGTCGGGCTACAACGACATGCTGGCGGAGACCTGCCGGCTGCTGGAGGAGTCCGGGGTCGCGGTCCGCTCCGAGGGCGCGCTCTGTGTCTTCTTCGACGACATCAAGGGCCCGGACGGCGAGCCGACCCCGCTGATCGTGCGGAAGTCCAACGGCGGCTACGGCTACGCGGCCACCGACCTCTCGGCGATCCGGAACCGGGTCGGCGAACTCGACGCCCGCACCCTGCTGTACGTGGTGGACGTCCGGCAGTCGATGCACTTCAAGATGGTCTTCGAGACCGCGCGCCGGGCGGGCTGGCTGAACGACGAGGTCAAGGCCGTCCAGCTGGCGTTCGGTACAGTCCTCGGCGCCGACGGCAAACCGTTCAAGACCCGTGAGGGCAAGACGGTCAAGCTGGTCGACCTGCTGGACGAGGCCGTCGACCGGGCCACCGCCGTGGTCGGCGAGAAGGCCGGGAAGGTCGGCCTGTCGCCGGAGGAGATCGCCGAGAACGGCCGGTACGTCGGCATCGGCGCGATCAAGTACGCGGACCTGTCGACCTCCGCCGTCCGGGACTACAAGTTCGACCTGGACCAGATGGTCTCCCTCAACGGCGACACCTCGGTCTACCTCCAGTACGCGTACGCCCGGATCCGCTCCATCCTCCGCAAGGCGGGCGACGCCCGGCCGGTCCCCCACCCGGAGCTGTCCCTCCACCCGGCCGAGCGGGCCCTCGCGCTCCATGTCGACCAGTTCGGCGAGGTCGTCGCGGAGGTCGCGGAGACGTACGAGCCGCACAAGCTGGCCGCGTACCTCTACCAGCTGGCGTCCCACCTGACCACGTTCTACGACAAGTGCCAGGTCCTGAGCGCCGACAACCCGCCGGAGCTGGTCGAGAACCGGCTCTTCCTGGTCGACCTCACGGGCCGTACGCTCCGCCTCGGCATGAGCCTCCTGGGCATCCGGACGCCCGAACGGCTCTGACATCTCCCGCACCGGGGGCGGCACCGCGCACAGCAGTGCCGCCCCCGCCGCGTTTCCCGCGCCCGGGCGGGCGCCGTACCGGGTCAACCCATCGGCCGGGCCCGGCAGCCGAGTCGGGTCGGGTCGGGCGGCCGGGTCAGGTCAGGTCAGGTCAGGGGATGCGAATTCCGCCCCGACGCCTCGTCGATCTCGTGGTGCGCCTTCTGAAGCAGCTGCGACGCGATATCCATCAGCGCCCGCGCACCCGCGATCTCCTCACCGACCCGTAGCTGCTCCGCGTCCGAGGGATGCCGCTGCGCGTTCCCGTGCCCCCGGATCTCGGTCCCGTCCGACAGCCGGACCATCGCGGCGGCCCTGGTCCGGTCGCCGTCCTCGCGGAACTCCATCTCGACATGCCAGCCGACAAGTGTCTGAGTGTGCATGACGGACCACCTCCACCCTTGTCCACCTTCCAGGGTGCGCCGGGCGAGGAGCCCCCGCCAGCCGGTGGCCGGCCCACCGCCTCAGGACGGGCAGGGGCGGCCCACGTCGAGCGAGCCCAGATACCGGTCGTACTCGTCCTTCGGCAACGGGTCGGGAGCCAGTTCGCAGAGGTGGCGCCGCCAGTCACCGGGTTCCACACCGTGCCGGGTGAAGGAGCCGTCCACCCCCAGGGCGAGGAAGCCGCCGTCGACGGCCGGGGCGATCTGCACGGCGGTCCGGTCCTCCCACTCCTCCACCTGCCGCGCGGCTCCCCCGCCCGGTGTGTTCGACATCAGTGGCCAGGTCCCGAGCACATCGCCGCTGCCCGTGTCCCAGAACCGCACCCCGACGTCGCCACGGGTGCTGAACGCCCGTACGGCGAGACGGGTGTCACGGCTGAAGACCAGCGGTCCGTGTCCGGACTGCGACATGACGGCACCCCGGGTGATCCGGCCCGAGCCGACGTCGACGAAGAGGATCCGACCGTCCCTTCCCGAGACCGCCACCTTCTCACCGCCGTGGCTGATCGAGGCGGCGGAGGAACCGTCGGGCACCCGCGCCGTACGGATCTTCTTCAGCCGCCCGTCGCCCGCCACCCGCCAGACGGAGAGTTCGTCCGAGACCGTCTCAAGGGCGACCACACTCCTGCGGTCCCCGCTCACCATCAGGTTGTAGTAGACGGAATCCCGGCTCACCACCTGTCTGATCTCCCCGGTCCGGGAGTCGACGACCAGCATGCCCTCGTCCCACACTCCCACCAGATGGATATCGTCCTCCAGGAAGAAAAGCTGTCCCCTGCCACGCGAGTCGACGTCGCCCGGGATCGCGCTCGAACCGACCCGCCGCCCCGTCCTGGGGTCCCAGAACGACAGTTCCCCGCCGCGGACCAACGCGGCCCGGCTTCCGTCGGTGGTGATGGCGATCGCGTCGGCGGCGGGGGAAACCTTGCCGTCTGCGCTCTTCGCCGCGGGAGGAATCCGTCCCAGCCGTTTCAGCCCGGTGTTGCCCCTGCCGACCGTCCAGAGATCGACCGGTTCACCCGGCCGGGAACGGAATGCGAATCGTCCGTCGTCCGACAGGGAACCGCGGATCAACCCGCCCTCGTTCGCCAGTGCCGTCCCGGCGCCCCGTCGGCCCGCGGCGAAGAGGGACACCGCCCCGTCATCGGACCCGGCCGCGACCCATCCCCCGTCTCCGGAGATCGCGAGGTCCTGGACCGGGAAGCTGAAGCGCCCCAGTATCCGGCCGCGGCCCAGTCCTCGGTCGTACAGGGCGATCTCCCCGTCCTGAGCCCCCACGAGAAACGCCGTCCCCGGGCCCGGCAGAGCGATCCGGTCGGGGGCCTCAGCCGTCCGGGAGCCGGTCGGCCTGCCCCGGCCGAGGTCCCAGACCTGGATCCCGCCGTCCTCCCGCCGCACCATCGCCTGCCCCGCACCGGGCTCGATCACCACCTGTTCGGTGTCCGACGGGAATCCGGTCAGCTTCCGCCCGGCCTCCCAGGAGCGAAGAGCCGGGTCGTAGACACGCACCGAACCCGCCGCGGCGTCGAGGGCGAGCAACCGTGCGCTGTCCTTCATGAAGGCGAGTCGCACACGCACCGACTCCGAGCCCGTCAGTTCCTCGTGTACCAGCCGTCCCTCGGCCACGTTCCAGACGCTGATCTGGAGTTCCTCCGTACCCGACGTCGCCTGGGCGGTGGCGAGCCAGCTGCCGTCCGTGGAGAAGGCCAGCGCCCGTAGCCCCTTCTGAGCGTTGGCGAGTTCGTCCGGAACACCCATGGTCATGGCCCGGAGCAACCGGGCACCCCGTACGTCCCATACCTCGACCCGGTGCCGGTATCCCTCCACGACGAGCCTGCTGCCGTCGGCACTCAGCTGGAACTCCCCTCCGACCATCTCGTCATGGCCCGAGGGGAGGGGTTTGAGATGCCGCCCGGCCCGGATGTCGTAGAGGTGCACCTTCCCCGAACCGAAGGCGGCGTAGTAGGCGAGCATCCCGCCGTCTCTGCTGATCGCGACCCTCGTCGGGGGCCGGGAGCGGGAGCCGATGAAGGCGGCGAACTCGTCGGAACCGGGCTTCAGATGCCGCTCTACGCTGCCGTTGCCCGCGATGGTCGCCGCCATCGCCTGAAGGGAGTCGGCGGTCGGTCTGACCTTCTCCGCGTAGAGCGCGAACTGCGCCGCCTTCCGCGGATCGGTATCCAGCGTCTCCAGCGCCCGGGCCGCCAGCGCCTGGGACGCCGAGGTCCGGGCCCGGTCCAGCGCCTCGTTCCGCTGCTGCAGGGCGAGACCGCCCGCGGCCACGGCCGTGACCAGCAGCACCACCAGAGCCGAGATCGCGGCCCGCCGCAGCCGGACCGAGAGACGGTGCTGCCGGATGTCCTCGCTGTCGAGCGCGTCCTTGCCCACTCCGTGCAGCGGCGCGGCCAGGGTGCCCACCGCGTCCCGGAACTCCGCCTGACGCAGGGAGTACTTGCTGCCTTCGCGGATCCGGGTCAGATCCACCCACAGCGGTTCGGTCGTGAACGCGCCCCGCAGCACATCGGGCAGCGCGTCCGTCCGCTCCCAGTCGAAGTCGCCGGCTTCCCGGTCCCACACCACCTTCCCCGAGCTGACGGCGATCAGAAACCGGTCCAGGGGGCGGTTGTCCAGCCAGAACCGGATCTCCTTGCGCACCCAGCGGGACTCGGCGGCCTCCGGGGAGGCCAGATAGACGAAGTACCGGGTCTGCTCCAGCTCCTTGAGGATCGACGCCCAGAGGTCGTGATTGGCGGAGAGGCTGGTCGTGTCCCGGAAGACGCTGATGACGGGTCGTCTCGCCCATGGCCGGGCGAGCTGGTGCAGCCCCCGCTGGAGCGCCCGGGCCAGTTCGATGTCCCGCTTGTGGCTGTACGAAATGAATGCGTCCCTCTTCACCCATCCCCCCGGCATGGACAGAGCTTGTGCGGCACGCGCCAACTCATAGAGTGACATGCCAGGTTCGGTCAGAGGGAAGGTTGTGGATATGCGTCAGAGGCAGCGGCGGAACGGGGGGCGGGGCGGCGGCTTCACTCCCCGTCAGATCAGCGTGAAACTGGCGATCCCACTCGTCGGCGAGATATCCGGGATCTGGGAGCCGGACGATGCCGAACGGGACGCGGCCTGGGAGTTGTACGTCGAACTGGCCACACGTATCTCCGTGGTCGAACTCCGCGAGGACGAGGGTCTGCTGCGGGAGGCGCTCACATCCCTGTACACGGTCTTCGGTACGACACGAGACATCCTGCGGCGCTACGGCCCCGCGGTCGCGCCCCGGGTCCCGGCCGGGCAGGTGACCTTCGGGGCACTGGCGGTGACAGTGCTCAATCTCTGTGTACGGCCCCTGCTCAGCAAGTGGCATCCGCTGCTGACCGCGCACGAGAGCCTGCGGTCCGATCAGGTCGATCCGGTGTCCCACGAACGCCGTTGGGCCCGTTCCGCCGAACTGCGGAAGGAGATCGAACAGGTGCGCCGGGTGATGCTGGCCCTGGCCGAAGCCCTGAACGAGGTGGCGGGGGTCGGCGACCTCATCGCCGTACGGCTGCCGGTGCAGTCCCCGGACTCCGCCGACTCCGCCGACTCAGCCGTGGCGGACCGGCCGTCGGCGCACCGGTCACCGGGAGAGCGCTCCTGAACGGGTGACCGTCGCACGCCCCGACCCACGCCTCCGCACGCCCTTCCCGTACACACCTTTTGGTGAGTACCCCACAAAATAGTCGGTACTTGTGAAGGCATTTCCGGGCTCCGAGAATGGATAACGCCACTTCGGCACCTCTTCCACCTCATTTCTCAAGGAGCCCCCGTATGCCTTCCGACGCCGCCGCCAAGCCCGCCGTTTCCGTCCTCGGCCTCGGAATGATGGGCTCGGCCCTCGCCTCGGCCTTTCTGAAGGCCGGGCACCCGGTCACGGTCTGGAACCGTACGGCGGCGAAGACCGGCCCGCTGGTCGCCCAGGGCGCCCGCCCCGCGCCGACGGTGGCGGACGCGGTGGCCGCGAGTGAGCTGCTGGTCCTCTGCCTGATGGTGAACGACCAGGTCCGGGAGGTGCTGGAGCCGGTGGCCGACGGCCTGGCGGGGCGTACGGTCGTCAATCTGACCAACGGGACCCCGGCGCAGGGCCGGGCGCTGGCCGCGTGGGCGGAGGAGCACGGCGCCCGGTATCTCGACGGCGGGATCGTGGCGGTCCCGCAGATGATCGCCGGGCCGGACGCCTTCGTCTACTACAGCGGCGACCGGGACGCCTTCGAGGAGTACGAGGAGACGTTCCGGGCCCTCGGCGGCGCCCGGTTCGCCGGTACGGACGCCGGGCTCGCCGCCCTCAACGACTTCGCCCTGCTGATCGGGATGTACGGCCAGAACATCGGGATCTGGCACGCCTTCGCCCTGGTCCGCTCGGCGGGCATCCCGGCGAAGGAGTTCGCCGAGCCGCTCCGGCTGTGGCTGGAGGCCATGGCCCACTCGATCCCGGTCTACGCCGAGGCGCTGGACTCCGGCGACCACCTCACCGATGTCTCCAGCCTCGCCGTCAACGAGGCCGCCCTGCCCAATCTGCTGAACACCCTGACCGAGCAGGGAATCACCGGGGAATTCTTCGCCCCGGTGGAGGCGCTGATCCGCCGGGCGGTGGCCGACGGCCACGGCGCGGACGGCCTCTCCCGCCTCGCCGACGTACTGACACCGCGCCCCTGACGAGACCGGTTCAGCGCCCAACGGGCCTTTCCCCAGGGCCCTTTCATATTGGTCTATACCTTGACGCGGGCGGGCCGGGCCGTTCAGTGTGGGGCACGAACCCCCACACCACGGCCGCCCCCGGAAACCCCCCACGAGCCCCCACGCTCACTTCCACGAGCGGCCGTTGAAGCACGGAGGAGGAACACGTGCTCGTTCAGCGCACCCAGCGCCGGCTCAAGGCGCTCGTCGTGGCCGTCGCCGCGACCGCCGGACTCGCGGCCATCGGTCTCGTCCCCACCAACGCGTCCGCCGCACCCGCCGCGCCCTCGGTCACCTCCGCCACCACGGCGGACGACTGCGCCAACGCGCCCGACTGGCGCCAGGGCACGTATTACCCGGTCGGCGCCATCGTCAAGTACCGCGACGGCAAGTACTACATCGCGGAGCACGCCAACCCGGGCTACGACCCCACCGTCAGCACCTGGTTCTGGAACCCCCACACCTGCGGCGGCGGCGAGGGCCCCGGCCCCGGCCCCGGCAACCCGGGTGACTTCGTGGTCTCCGAGGCCCAGTTCAACCAGATGTTCCCGAACCGGAACCCCTTCTACACCTACACCGGCCTGAAGGCCGCGCTCGCCGCCTACCCCGGCTTCGCCAACACCGGCGGTGAGACGATCAAGAAGCAGGAGGCCGCGGCCTTTCTGGCCAACATCAGCCACGAGACCGGCGGACTGGTCCACATCGTCGAGTCGAACCAGGCGAACTACCCGCACTACTGCGACCGCAACCAGCCCTACGGCTGCCCGGCCGGCCAGGCCGCCTACTACGGCCGCGGCCCGATCCAGCTCAGCTGGAACTTCAACTACAAGGCCGCCGGTGACGCCCTCGGCATCGACCTCCTGAACAACCCGTCACTGGTCCAGAACGACGCGGCCGTCGCCTGGAAGACGGCGCTCTGGTACTGGAACACCCAGTCCGGCCCCGGCACGATGACCGGCCACAACGCGATGGTCAACCAGGCCGGCTTCGGCCAGACGATCTGGTCCATCAACGGCTCACTGGAGTGCAACGGCGGCAACCCCGCCCAGGTCCAGAGCCGGGTCAACAACTACACCCGCTTCACCCAGCTCCTGGGCGTCCCCACCGGGGCCAACCTGTACTGCTGACCCGAACCGCACAACCGGGGGAGGCGCGACACCGCGCCTCCCCCGCGCCATTCCCTCACCCCGCCCCCTCACGACCGCCGGCCGCCGGACCGAGCCGCGCGGCCACCAGGGCGAGCCACCCGGAAACCGCGTACGGAGCCGGGACACCGACCTCCATCCCCAACTCGGCGACACCGACCGCGTACTCCCCCTCACCCAGCCCCAGGGCCAGCAGCTCCCGGATCTCACCGACGAGCCGGGCGACGAGCCGGGGATCGGTCGTCTCCGCGTAGTCGTCCACCGCCGCGTCGTGCCCGTCGAACTCGTCGGGCATGTCCTGGGAGAACCACCCGCCGAGGAACTGCCCCAGCTCCGGAAAGCGGGCCTGCCACTCCCAGTGGGTGACCGGCCCGGCGGAAGGCGGTACGCGCCCCTCCTCGACGCTCCGCCGGATGTGATCGGCCAGCAAC
Source organism: Streptomyces sp. NPDC020875 (assembly GCF_040641415.1). Lineage (NCBI taxonomy): Bacteria > Bacillati > Actinomycetota > Actinomycetes > Kitasatosporales > Streptomycetaceae > Streptomyces > Streptomyces sp. NPDC020875. The sequence goes on from NZ_JBFADP010000051.1 coordinate 38,846, forward strand.
TCCAGCCACTCCAGGATCTCCGCGTCCCCCAGTCCCACGTCCGGCGGATCGTAGAACTCCCCGAGCCGCGCCCTCAGCCGCCCGGGCGGATTGCGCGCGTACTCCCGCAGCTGACTCTCGGCGACGGCGAGCGCCCAGGGGCGGGTGTGCCAGGTGTGCCGCAGATAGGCGGTGAGGGCTTCGCTCGGCTTCTCCTCGGTGTCGTCGGCGGGAAGTCCGATATACGCGCGCAGGACCTGGTCCAGCTCCCCGTACCTGCGGTCGTGCTCCAAGGGGGTCAGCGCCACGGTCGGCCACCGCCTTCACACATAGACGGGATGGCTGGCATGCACGACAAACCCGTTGGCGGCCGACGGCTCACGCCGCAGCACGACCCGCGCGGCCCGCACCTCGACGGCCCCGCGCCCGGCCAGCATCATCGCCCGCAGCAGCACCCGCCCCACAGGCTCCGACCGGGACGGCCACGCCGCCTCGATCACCAGCCGCCGCCGGGTGGACTGGGCGAGCCAGCGGTGAACGACCTGCTCATTGCGGTTGACCACGTGCTGGGTCGCCCACCGCGCGGTCTCACGGTCGGGATAGGTGGCGCTGCGGACGAGCAAGACGGCTCCTCACGGACGGGGGTGGCACGGAGTCCTCACCTTCACATCACCGGAAGGCCCAGACCATCCCGACCTCAGTCTCCGACACGAGGATCAGCCCCTGGTCGACATCGCGTGCCGAGAAGGGAAACCATCCCGAAGAACCTTCATAGTAATCGAGGCTCCCGCCACTCGGCCTCGCATTCGCATAGAAACGCGAACCATTCGGAAATCGCGACAGAATAGCATCGGCCTTCTCTTCGAGAACCGCCCTGCGCGCCGCGAAATCCGGCTCCTGATTGACATTGAGCCATCCCGTGGAAAGTTTCACCAAATACTGCCTGGCGGAGAAACGCGGGATCTCATTCAAGTGATCCTTCCATCGACTCGTATCCGACGGGTCGCCAGGAAGGAAGACGAAGGGAAAGAACGGATCGTCATCCCTTTCGAATTCGAGCTCATAGGGATCCAGAGTTTGCCAACCGCGAGCATCAGGAGTGCTGCAACGCATCAAGGTGTATACATCGAGCGCCCAGTCCTCATGTTCCCGGTTCGTCACCTTGACGATCCTGGACCAGTGCTTGTACAGCTCCAGAGCTTCGGACCACGACTGCTCATTGAGTTCAGTCACCTCAGCCTCCTTACGTCATTTGGGCATCGAGGTCAGCACGACGAACGGAGGGTCCAAATCCGGTTTGTACTTGAGTATAACGCTGACACCATAGGCGTCCTTGGGAGGAGTTGGAGCATCGTTCACCACCGGCGCCGTGCGCCCGGTCACCTCCGGCATACCCAACGGCCCGGCCGGGATCGAATCCACGGTGAATTCTTCTCCGATCGCGGTCGACGGAACCGGAGGTCCCTGGATCCATTTGTCGATTGCCGCCGTATTGATGCGGATCGCATGTTCCGCGTATCGCTGCGCCGACTCCAGATCCGTGAACGTGGAGGCGGCAGGGATATCCACCTTGCCGGACCCGCTCGCCTCGTCCCGCAACCGCTGCGTCAACTGCGCGTCGGTGAGCCCCACATGCCTGTCGATGCTGTGCCCGCCGTACAGCTCCTCCTCCGTCGCGAGGTCGATACTGTACTTGTAGGGCCCCGGGCTCTCCGGTCGTTGCCAGCTGTGTTCCTTCTTGAAGTCGTTCAGGGTGCGCGCGCCGTACGCCTCCGCGCGTGCCGCCTCGGCCCGGAACGTCGGCGCGCTGAGTATCGCCTCGTCCAGCTCGATTTCCAGTGCCTTCAGTCGGCCGGCGGCATCACTGAACGCCTGGTGGTACTTCTCGACCGCCGCGTCCGCGGCCGCCTTGTCCATATGCGAGCGGAACGTCATGACGATCTCGCCGAACGCGGCGGTCGCGGTGAGCCTGGCCATCTCGAACAGGTCCAGGCCCACGGTGAGGTCCTTGACCGTCGCCTTCGCGGCCTCCGCGCCCAGCCTGGTGGTCGTCTCGGCGGTGGCGTCGCGTACATCGGCCAGTTCGTTCAGGGCCTGCCCCACGGTGGTCGCGGTCTTGCGGAGGATCTCGATGAGGGGCCGCTGCTTGGCGGGCGGGATGGTGCGTCCGGTCTTCCAGCTCCGGCCCATGGAGGCCCGGTTGCCCTGCTCGTCGTAGGTCCTGCCCCATTCGGTGGTGCCCCAGATGGTCTGGCAGAACGCCTTCATCGCGCCCTGCCACTCGTCGTTGCCCTTGTTGTTGCTGATGAATTTGATTGCGGTGTTGAAGCCGTCCGCCGCCGCCTTCGCGGCCTTCTCCGCGGCCTCCCAGGCCGAGGCCATGTTCCTGAACTCGTCGTCCCTGGCCCCGGGGGTGATCTCATGCATCTTTCCCAGCCGGAGGCCGTGTTCGATGGCGGGCCGGATCACATCGGCGAGGAAGTCGGGGATCTCGCCGAGGGCGCCGGAGATGGCCCAGGAGTCGGCGTCCTCACCGGTGCCGGACCATTTGATGTCGTTGACCGGTCCGTACCTGGGCGGGTTCTGGATGACCGCCGGCAGCGGCTGTACGCCCGGACCGCACATATTGCGGGCCCGGTAGTCGGCCTGGGTGTACTTGTTCGCGGTGTCCGTCAGGCCGACGGCGACACCCCCGACGCTGACCACGCTCTTCGCCCAGAGCTCCAGGAACTTCTCGTTCACCGCTTTGTACGCCGCCGCGAAGGCGTCCGCGCCCCGGCCCGTACCGGCCGACTGGCTGTACTTGTTCAGCACGCCGACGAGCGCCGTGGCGCCCTTGTCGTAGTCGAATTGTCCGTCGCGCACCACGAACGCCGTGTAGTACAGGTGCCGCGGCTCCACATCGAAGCCGCCCCCGGCCGATTTGGGGGAGCGCGTCCGCGCGGCCTCCCGCTCCTGTCGGCGCTCCTCGTCCGTGGGCCGGGGCTCGGCCATCAGGCACCGCCCCAGCCCGCTAAGACCGCGCGGTGCGCGGCGGCGTAGCCTTCGTGGCCGTTGGTCACGACCTCGTGCAGCCACTTCTGGGCTGCTTCCAGCTCCCTGGCCGAGCGGTCCCATTTGTCGAGCTCGTCGAGAAACGCGTCACGGGCCTCTCCCTGCCAGGACGCGACGACCGGCACGAGGCGCGTATAGAGCTCGTCCAGTCTTCCGTTGAGTTGCCTGAGGATGTCGTCGAGTTCGGTGGTCAGGTGTTCCAGCGTTCCGAACGAGACGCTGATGTGCTCTTCCTCGGCGGTGCCGTCCGGCATATGAACCCCCTCCGGTTCGGACAGCGGCGCCGTCGCCCTGTCCCTTCGAGGTGTCTGCTGGGGCCGGTCGCCGTCACAGTCCGTCGAGGCCGCTGCGCGACCGCGGTGGCGCCGCCTCCGCCCCGGCCGGTGTGGACAACGCGTCCGCCTCGGCCGGGATGTCGACGTCGACGGCTCGGATACTCGCCAACGTGTCGAGTTCCACCGCGGTGAAGCCGTCCCGGCTCAACCGCACCGCCTGTTCCAGGCGCCCCATTACCTCGCGGATCCGGACGGCGTCCTCGGCGACCGAGCGGTGGAGTGCGCGGTAGCGGGTCGCGGCGGGCCCCCGCCAGCCGCCCTCGATGGCGTCCACCACCAGGTCCATTCGGCGGACCTGCCGGGTCAGGTGGTCCTGCATGGCGTCGAGGTCGTCGGCCAGCTTGGTGAGGTCGCCGTCCTCGGCCGCCAGATTCTTCCGGTCCATCCCGCCCCCGTTCCGCACCGCTCCGATACCCCGCCCGTCACCTCGTCCCCGTCAGCCTAGCCATGGCGAAGTCCCTTACGCCCATGGATTGTTGGCCAAACAGATCGTGTCCGGCGGCGGCCCGGCGAAAGCGCCGCGCCAGGCGCCTCACCCCCGGAACGTCGCCGCGTTCTCCCGTACCCACTCCTCGAAGGTCCGGCCCGGGCGGCCGGTGACGATCTCCGCCGAGTGCGGGGAGAAGAGGTCGCCCCAGTCCGTGGTCTCCTCGTCGTCCTGGCCGGACTCCGTGCCGTCGTAGTCGGTGTAGCCGAGCAGGAAGTCGGCGCTCGCGGCGGCGAATCCGCCCTGGGCGAGGTAGCGTTCCCGCAGCTCCGCCGGGGTGACGATGAGGAGCTTCACCTCCTCGCCGAGGACCCGGGCGATGATCGCGACCTGTTCCCGTACGGTCAGCGGCCCGGGGCCGTCGAAGGTGTACGCCTTCCCCTCGTGGCCGTCCTCGACCAGCGCCGTGACGATCGCGTCGGCGACGTCCGCCGGGTGGACGGGGGACATGGGGGTGTCGCCGTCGATGTCGCGGACCACCCGCTCCGAGCGGATCGAGGGGCCCCACAGCTCCAGCTTGTTCCCGGCGAACTCGCCGGGGCGGATGAAGGTCCATTCCAGGCCCGAGGCTTTCACGGCCTCCTCGACCGGGAGGTGGAAGGTGGTGTCGTAGCCGGAGGTGACCGCCGCCGAGGAGAGCACCACGATCCGCCGTACGCCCGCCGCTTTCGCCCGGGCCACCACGTCCGCCACCCCGTCGGCGTGGGGGAAGAGCACCATCCGGTCGACGCCCTTCAGAGCCTCGGTCAGGCTCTCCGGGGCGCCCAGGTCGCCGGTGACCACGTCGGCGCCGTCGAAGAGGCCGGCCGCCCGGCTCGGGTCGCGGGTCAGGGCGCGGACCCGGGCCCCGCGGGCGGTCAGTTCGCGGACCACCCGCCGTCCGATGGTTCCCGTCGCCCCGGTCACCAGGTACGTCATCGTCGTCGTCATCGTGCCCCCTCCGTCGTTCCGGTCGCGCACGGGCACGCGTTCGTACACCGTACGCAGTGTTCATTCGGAGAGTACACCGTACGCACTTATCACGCGGCGGCCCCCGGCGGCACCGGGACGCCACGCGCCGCCGGGCCGCCGGGGGCCGGCCGGAACACCTCAGAGCCTGAACACCTCAGAGCCTGCCCGCGACCTCCGTCGCCCAGTAGGTGAGGATCATCTTCGCCCCGGCCCGGCGGATGCCGGTCAGGGTCTCCAGGATCGCCTTGTCCCGGTCGATCCAGCCCTTCTCGGCCGCCGCCTCGACCATCGCGTACTCGCCGCTGATCTGGTACGCCGCCACCGGCACGTCCACCGCGTCCGCGACCTTCGCCAGTACGTCGAGATAGGGCCCGGCGGGCTTCACCATCACCATGTCCGCGCCCTCCTCCAGATCGAGGGCCAGCTCGCGCAGCGACTCGCGGACGTTCGCCGGGTCCTGCTGGTACGTCTTGCGGTCGCCGCGCAGCGACGAGCCGACCGCCTCCCGGAACGGGCCGTAGAACGCCGACGAGTACTTGGCGGTGTACGCCAGGATCGCCACGTCCTCCTTGCCAATGGTGTCCAGCGCGTCGCGGACCACCCCGACCTGACCGTCCATCATCCCGCTCGGGCCCACCACATGGACGCCCGCGTCGGCCTGGACCTGGGCCATCTCCGCGTACCGCTCCAGGGTGGCGTCGTTGTCCACCCGGCCGTCGGCGTCCAGCACCCCGCAGTGCCCGTGGTCCGTGTACTCGTCGAGACAGAGGTCCGACATGATCACCAGATCGTCGCCGACCTCGGCCCGGACGTCCCGGATCGCGACCTGGAGGATGCCGTCCGGATCGGTCCCGGCCGTCCCCGCCCCGTCCTTCTTGGCGTCCTCGGGCACCCCGAACAGCATGATCCCGGAGACCCCGGCGGCCCGCGCCTCCACGGCGGCCTTCCGCAGCGTGTCCCGGGTGTGCTGGACGACCCCCGGCATCGCCTTGATCGGCACCGGCTCGGTGATGCCCTCCCGGACGAACGCCGGAAGGATCAGGTCCGAGGGGTGCAGCCGGGTCTCCGCGACCATCCCGCGCAGGGCCGGGGTGGTCCGCAGCCGCCTCGGCCGGGACCCGGGGAAGGAACCGTACGTAGTCATGGTCCCCACGCTACGCCCCGCCCGGAGCGCCCCCGACGCCAGTGCCCGGGACGCCGCCGAGCCCCGCCGAGTCCGCCCCGAGGTCAGCTCAGCGCCCGCGTCAGCCCAACGCCTTCCGCAGATGCGCGGTGATCCCGATCTCGGACACGTTCTTCGCCAGTTCGAAGTTCACCCAGGCGGCGACCTCGGCGAGGGTGAGCGTCGCCCCGCCGAACAACGGATGCCCGCCGGTCCGCCCCGTACCGTCGAGATCCGCGTCGGAGAGCGCCGAAAGCTCCGTACGCCACTCGTCCCGCAGCCCCCGCAGCCACTCGGCCGACGCCTCCGCGCTCCCCGGCCAGAAGATTTCCTCGCGGGCGGGCACCTCACCGCCGAAGCAGTGCCGGAGGGTGATCGTCCACCAGTAGCCGATATGCCAGGAGAGCCAGCCGATCGAGAGCGTCGGTACGGGGTCGGGCTCGGTCTCGGCGAAGTCGGCGACCCATCGCCCGGCGCCGTCGGGCCGTACGCTCCACGCCCCCGGCGCGGGCTCCCACAGGAAGTCCGCGTCGTCGAGACGCTCCAGGTGGTACTCGAAGAGGGCCCAGATCTGATCGAGCTGCCCGGTGAGCAGGGCGGCACGCGCGGCGGCGGGGGAAGGTGTGGTCATGGCCGGAGGCTGCCATCCGGCGTTTGCCTGCGGCAACGGATTTGATGGCGCGGGGACGGGGACCGTGCTTCCATGACGGGGTGCCCCGGCCCCGCTGACGTACGGTCAGTTCCGCGTCCGGGTACGGCTCCCGTCCCCATGCGTCAGACACGGAGGCGAATATGGCCGTCTTCCACGAAGGAACGACCTTCCAGGGATCCGCCGACTACCCGATCGGTATGGACCCCGGCTGGGTGAGCATCAGCTTCTCGGTACGGAACGAGATGATGCCCCCGAGCACCCCGCAGATCACCCCGCTGGAGATCGCGGCCGCCCTGAACACCCTGGTGCAGTCCAAGGGCTATCCGCGGATCGTCTTCAGCGGCACCCCCGTCGCGGAACCGCTCAACCCCTGACCCGCGACGCGCGCGTGCCCGGTGGGAACTCCCCCACCGGGCACGTCGTCGCACCATGCGTACAGGGCGCGTCAGGTCGTCGTACGCCGCCGCCGGCCACCCGGCCGCCGCTCGCTCGGCCGGGTCACGTGCTCGCCCGCCTCGACGGCCGCCGCCCGGCGCCCCGCGCCGAACTCGGCCAGCGCCTCCGCCAGCCGCAGCACCGACGGCTCGGGCGACAGTACGTCGACCCGGAGCCCGTGCTCCTCCGCCGTCTTCGCGGTGGCCGGGCCGATACAGGCGATCACGGTCACGTTGTGCGGCTTCCCGGCGATCCCGACCAGGTTGCGGACCGTGGACGACGAGGTGAAGAGCACCGCGTCGAACCCGCCGCCCTTGATCGCCTCCCGGGTCTCGGCCGGCGGCGGCGAGGCGCGCACGGTCCGGTAGGCCGTGACGTCGTCCACCTCCCAGCCCAGTTCGATCAGCCCGGCGACCAGCGTCTCCGTGGCGATGTCCGCCCGCGGCAGGAACACCCGGTCGATCGGGTCGAAGACCGGGTCGTACGGCGGCCAGTCCTCCAGCAGACCCGCGGCCGACTGCTCGCCGCTGGGCACCAGATCGGGCTTCACACCGAAGTCGACCAGTGCCTTCGCGGTCTGCTCGCCGACCGCCGCGACCTTGATCCCGGCGAAGGCGCGGGCGTCGAGACCGTACTCCTCGAACTTCTCCCGGACCGCCTTGACCGCGTTCACCGAGGTGAAGGCGATCCACTCGTACCGCCCGGTGACCAGGCCCTTGACCGCCCGCTCCATCTGCTGCGGGGTACGCGGCGGCTCCACCGCGATCGTCGGCACCTCGTGCGGCACCGCCCCGTAGGAACGGAGCTGGTCGGAGAGGGACGCCGCCTGCTCCTTGGTCCGTGGTACGAGCACCTTCCAGCCGAACAGCGGCTTGGACTCGAACCACGCGAGCTGGTCGCGCTGCGCCGGGGCGCTGCGCTCGCCGACGACCGCTATCACCGGCCGGTGGCCCTCCGGCGACGGCAGGATCTTGCCCTGCTTGAAGACCTGGGCGATGGTGCCCAGCGTCGCCGTCCAGGTGCGCTGACGGGTCGTGGTCCCGGCGACGGTCACCGTCAGCGGGGTGTCGGGCTTGCGGCCCGCCGCGACCAGTTCGCCCGCCGCCGACGCGACCGCGTCCAGCGTCGTGGAGACCACGACCGTGCCGTCGCTGGCGCCGACCTCGGTCCAGCAGCGGTCGCTCGCGGTCCGGGCGTCGACGAACCGGACGTCGGTGCCCTGCGCGTCCCGCAACGGCACCCCGGCGTACGCGGGTACGCCGACGGCCGTCGCGATCCCGGGCACGACCTCGAACGGGATGCCCTCCGCCGCGCAGGCCAGCATCTCCTGACCGGCGTCGGCGTCCAGCCCCGGATCGCCGCTCACCGCACGCACGACCCGCCTGCCGGACCGCGCGGCCTCCATGACAAGATTGACCGCATCCCTGAGTACGGGGATTCCGGCGGCTGTTGACGCATCGTCGACGACCGTCAGCTCAGGCGTGCTGACGCCCGCCCGCGCATGGCCGCGAACCACGTCGAGCACTTCCGGCTCGGCGATCAGGACCTCGGCTCCCGCGAGTGCCTCGACAGCCCGCAAGGTCAGCAGCCCGGGATCACCGGGTCCGGCGCCGAGGAAAGTGACGTGCCCGTTAGCCGAGTCGTACGCCGTGGACGGGTTGGTGGTGGGGCTCAAGACGCTCGCTCCCCCATAAGACCGGCCGCACCCTTGGCGAGCATCTCGGACGCGAGTTCGCGACCGAGCGCGATGGCGTCGCCGTGCGACGTGGGTACGGGACCGGTGGTGGACAGCTGCACCAGCGTCGCGCCGTCGATCGTGCCGACGACGCCCCGCAGGCGCATTTCGTTGACATCCTGGCCGTCGCCCAACAGGTCGGCGAGCGCGCCCACGGGTGCGCTGCAGCCGGCCTCCAGGGCGGCGAGCAGGGATCGCTCGGCCGTCACGGCGGCCCGGGTCTCCGGGTCGTCGAGCTCGGCCAGCTGGGCGATCAGCGCCGCGTCGTCCGCGGCGCACTCGATCGCCAGTGCCCCCTGGCCGGGGGCGGGCAGCACGAAGTCGACCGAGAGGAAGTCGGTCACCTCGGCGCTTCTGCCCATACGGTTCAGCCCGGCCGCGGCGAGTACCACCGCGTCCAGTTCACCGCTGCGCACATATCCGATCCGGGTGTCTACGTTCCCCCGGATCGGCACGGTCTCTATGCGGGTGTGGTGCGCCCGCGCGTACGCGTTCAACTGGGCGGCCCGGCGCGGCGAGCCGGTACCGATCCTGGCGCCCTCGGGCAGCCGGTCGAAGGTCAGCCCGTCCCGGGCCACCAGCACGTCCCGCGGGTCCTCCCGCTTCGGGATCGCCGCCAGCGCCAGTTCGGCGGGCTGCGTCGTCGGAAGGTCCTTGAGCGAGTGAACCGCGAAGTCCACCTCGCCCGCGGCCAGCGCCTCACGGAGCGCGGCGACGAAGACGCCGGTACCGCCGATCTGTGCCAGGTGCTCGCGGGAGACATCGCCGTACGTCGTGATCTCGACCAGCTCGACGGAGCGGCCGGTGACCGCTTCCACCGCCCGCGCCACCTGCCCGGACTGGGCCATGGCGAGCTTGCTCCGCCTGGTCCCGAGCCGCAGTGCCCTCTCGGTCATGATCGTCCTCGGTTCTCGGCGTCGGTGTCGCGGTCGTTCACATCGGCCCGGCTGACGGACGCCACGGTCTCCGGGTCGAGGTCGAAAAGGGTGCGCAGCGCGTCCGCGTACCCGGCGCCGCCGGGCTCGCTGGCCAGCTGCTTCACCCGGACCGTCGGCGCGTGCAACAGCTTGTCGACCACGCGGTGGACGGTCTGGCGGATCTCTCCGCGCTGCTTGTCGTCGAGGCCGATCAGCCGGCCGTCGAGCCGGGCCAGCTCACCGGCGACGACATCGGCGGCCATGGTCCGCAGGGCGACCACGGTGGGGGTGATCCGGGCCGCGCGCTGGGCCGCGCCGAACGCCGCGACCTCGGCCGCGACAAGGGCGCGGACCTGGTCGACGTCGGCGGCCATGGGCGCGTCGGCGGACGCCTCGGCGAGCGTTTCGATGTCGACCAGCCGGGCGCCGGGGACCCGGTGCACGGCATGGTCGATGTCACGGGGCATGGCCAGGTCGAGCAGGGCCATGCGTACGGTGCCCCGGGCGGTCCCGGCGGTCCGTACGGGCTGCCGTACGGCCGGTACGGAACTGCCCGCGTTCTCCACCCAGACGCCGTGCTGAACCGGGTCACCGGCCGTACCGGCGGGACCGGTGTGCGTATCGTCCAGGCCGACCGGGCAGCCGCCGTCCGCGGGTTCGGCGGCGGTACGGCCGCCCCGGTCGCGGACCCGGCCGTCGCGGCCCGCGGTCTCGGCGAGCCGGGCGACCAGGCTGCCGTCGGGGGCGCGCTTGCCGCCCTCGGCGACGACGGCGCCCGCCAGTACGGCGGAGGCGCCCTCGGGTACGGCGAGCGCGTCGGCGACGGCGTCGGCGGTGAGGACGAGCCCGGTCGCGCCGGTACAGGAGACCACCGCGGATGCACGTGTCAGTTCGTCGGTCACCGCCGACATCGGCACGGCCCGTACGGCGGTCGTGCCCGTACCGGCCTCGGCCAGCGACGCCGCCAGCCGCTCGGCCCGGTCGAGTGTGCGATTGGCGATGACGAGTTCGCGTACCCCGAGCCGGGCGAGGGTGGTCGCCGCCAGCGACGACATCGAACCGGCGCCGATCACCAGGGCCCGCTTGTCGGCGGCCCACTCGGTCACGTCCGCGCCGCCGGCGAGCTGCTCCAGGCCGAAGCTGACCAGGGACTGTCCGGCCCGGTCGATCCCGGTCTCGCTGTGGGCGCGCTTACCGACCCGCAGCGCCTGCTGGAACAGGTCGTTGATCAGCCGTCCGGCGGTGTGCTGCTCCTGACCGCGGGCGAGGGCGTCCTTGATCTGGCCGAGGATCTGCCCCTCGCCGACCACCATGGAGTCCAGTCCGCAGGCCACCGAGAAGAGGTGGTGGACGGCGCGGTCCTCGTAGTGGACGTAGAGATAGGGGGTCAGCTCTTCCAGGCCGACCCCGCTGTGCCGGGCGAGCAGGGTGGAGAGTTCGGCGACGCCCGCGTGGAACTTGTCCACGTCCGCGTAGAGCTCGATCCGGTTGCAGGTCGCCAGTACGGCCGCCTCGGCGGCGGGCTCGGCGGTCAGCACGTCCTGCGCCAGCTTGATCTGCGCGTCCGCGGAGAGCGACGCCCGCTCCAGCACGCTCACCGGCGCGCTGCGGTGACTCAGTCCGACGACCAGAAGACTCATGCCGGCATCACGGCGGGCATGTCCCCGTCAGGTCCCTTGCGGCCGGCGGCGGAGCCGCCCCGGACGGTGGCGGGGGCGCTGCCGGAAGCGGCGGCACCCTCCGTCACGGCGGCGGGCACATCGCCGCCGTCGCCCGCCTTCCGCTGCTCGTGGAAGGCGAGGATCTGGAGTTCGATCGACAGGTCGACCTTGCGCACGTCGACCCCGTCCGGGACGGTCAGCACGGTCGGCGCGAAGTTCAGGATGGAGGTGACACCGGCGGCCACCAGCCGGTCGCAGACCTGCTGCGCGGCACCGGCGGGCGTGGCGATCACACCGATCGACACCCCGTTCTCCGTGATGATCTTCTCCAGCTCGTCGGTGTGCTGGACGGCGATCCCGGCGACCGGCTTCCCGGCCATCGCCGGATCCGCGTCGATCAGGGCCGCGACCCGGAAGCCGCGGGAGGCGAATCCGCCGTAGTTGGCGAGCGCCGCGCCGAGGTTACCGATACCGACGATGACCACGGGCCAGTCCTGGGTCAGCCCCAGCTCGCGGGAGATCTGGTAGACGAGGTACTCCACGTCGTACCCGACCCCGCGGGTGCCGTAGGAGCCGAGGTACGAGAAGTCCTTCCGCAGCTTCGCGGAGTTCACCCCGGCGGCGGCGGCCAGTTCCTCGGAGGAGACCGTGGGCACGGACCGCTCGGAGAGCGCGGTCAGCGCCCGCAGGTACAGCGGAAGCCGGGCGACGGTGGCCTCGGGGATTCCTCGGCTACGGGTCGCCGGTCGGTGATTTCGGCCAGTTGCCACGGTGCTCCTGCGGGATGAGCGAAGCTCTAGGCGGCCGTGTGTCCCAAGACCGCCCCGTCGACAGCAGGCTATGTCTTTGTGAACGCGTGCACAAAGATTGTGTCCGTTTTGTCCAGTCAAAGTGATCGGGGTCACGCGCCTGGATCCCGTAAACATGGAACCCCGCACCACCTCGCGCCGTTCCACCTCCGAAGGGGCCACCACGCCCCACACTCCTCCCACGCCCCCCGAACCCCCTCCACTCTGCCCCTCCCTCCCGCCCCCCGCCTACCCCCCTGCACCGGCGAGAGCCGGTGAGAGCTTTCAGGGGCGCGGGGAACTGCGCGACCAGCCGGCCACGGTCCGCAGACCGCGAACAAGATCAGGCTGCCGGGCGCGGCCCGGGTTGTGGGCCTCACCCGGAGGGCCAAGGCGCTGGGGGTCCCCCCATTGCCGAAGGCATAGGGGGCGGAACTGCGCGACAAGCCACGGGCGATCCGCAGACCGCCGACAACACCAGGCCACCGGGCGCGGCCCGGGTTGTGGGCCTCACCCGGAGGGCCAAGGCGCTGGGGGTCCCCCCATCACCGAAGGCATAGGGGGAGGAACTGCGCGACAAGCCACGCACGGCCTGCGGACCGCGAACAACACCAGGCCGCCGCGCGGGGCCCGGCGCAAGGAACTTCAGGGGGAGGCGCCCCTTACCCCTCCAGCGCCCGCCGCAGGCGCCCCGCGTCCACCTTCCAGAACGTGTGCCGCTCCCCGTCCACCAGCACCACCGGAATCTGCTCCCAGTACTCCCGGTGCAACGCCTCGTCGACGGTGATGTCCTTCTCCTCCCATGACGCCCCGGTCTCCGCGCACACCGCCTCGACGACCGTCCGCGCGTCGTCGCAGAGATGACATCCGGGCTTGCCGATCAGCGTGACCACCCGGTCACGCGCCGCCTTCTTCTTGCGCCGCAGCAGAGGACTCATGGCCCCATTCTCCGCCGCACCCCCGTCCGGGAGGACCACGCCCCCCGCCCCGTAACGGGAACGCGCCGAAGAGTTCACCCCGCCGCATACCGGCGGGTAGGGATCCCCTGAACCGACTGGCTATGCTCGCGGTATGGCCGCACGTGGATGGCTCACCCCCCGACGGCGCTCCGCGACCGCGCGCAGCGTGCTCGCAGGCGAGGCCGCGGCCGAGGCCGCGCGCAAGGCGACCCGCGACCTGGACGAACCCCTCCCGGAGACCGGCCTCGCCGCCCCCGAAGAGGCCGAGGAGGCCAAAGAAGCCGGTGAGCCCGAGGAGCCCGCCGAGGACTTCCCGGTGCCCGGTGACGTCCGCGCCGCCGCGTTCTTCGATCTCGACAACACCGTGATGCAGGGCGCCGCCCTCTTCCACTTCGGCCGCGGCCTCTACAAGCGGAAGTTCTTCCAGCGCCGGGAGCTGGCCCGGTTCGCCTGGCAGCAGACCTGGTTCCGGCTGGCCGGGGTCGAGGATCCCGAGCACATGCAGGACGTACGGGAGTCGGCGCTCTCGATCGTCCAGGGCCATCGTGTCTCCGAGCTGATGAGCATCGGCGAGGAGATCTACGACGAGTACATGGCCGACCGCATCTGGCCGGGCACCCGCGCCCTCGCCCAGGCGCATCTCGACGCGGGCCAGAAGGTGTGGCTGGTGACGGCCGCCCCGGTGGAGACCGCCACGATCATCGCCCGCCGGCTCGGGCTGACCGGCGCGCTCGGCACGGTCGCCGAGTCCGTCGACGGCGTCTATACGGGCAAGCTCGTCGGCGAACCGCTGCACGGCCCGGCGAAGGCGGAGGCCGTCCGGGCCCTGGCCGCCGCCGAGGGGCTGGACCTGGCGCGCTGTGCCGCGTACAGCGATTCGCACAACGACATTCCGATGCTCTCGCTCGTAGGACATCCATACGCGATCAATCCGGACACCAAGCTGCGCAAGCACGCGCGCGAACGTGACTGGCGGCTGCGCGACTACCGGACCGGCCGGAAGGCCGCGAAGGTCGGCATCCCGGCCGCCGCCGGGGTGGGCGCGCTCGCGGGCGGTACGGCCGCGGCCGTCGCCCTGCACCGCCGCCGCCGCTGACGTCCGGCCCCGGGGGACGCCCCCGGGGCCGAACACGGTTACGAGCACTCCTCCCCGCACGACACCCCACCCGACCGAAAACGAACGTTTCCGATCAACAAGTGGTCAGTTTCAGGACCACTTTGTGTCGTCGAGGGGTAACAGAAGCGACGGAAACGATGATTTGAGCAACTGGGTGTAGCACTGCCTGTACGAAGCGTTATTCTCCTCAGACGCATACGAGACCCGCCCATCGCCACGACGGGTGAACGGTCCCGCACTGCACGTGATGGAAGCTCTGCCTCTGGGAGTCCCGTGTACCCACACGTCGGGGTTGACGCCTCGGGCCTGGCTACGCTCCGCGCGACGGTTCTCGAACATCTGCGCGGGCTCGTCCCCACCGCGTACGCCGTCCCCGCCCTCGCCGCCCTGCCCCGCCTCACCACCGCCGGCGGCGGCCCCGCCGCCCCCTGCTACGCCCTCGCCGACGGCTACAACGAGGGCCCGGCGCGCAGCGCCGTCGTCGAGGGGAGGCGGTCCGGCGGAGGCCGTGCGGTCGCCAGACGCAACAGCCGGACCGGCACCAGCGCGTCCACCGCGCCGAACGCCCCGGCCGCCGCGTCGAACACGTCATCCGCGTCCACTACGGTTCGCCGCCCGAGCGCCGACAGCGACAGCGCCCGCATGATGGAGCTGGTCGAACGCGCCCAGGCGGGTGAGGCCGATGCCTTCGGCCGGCTGTACGACCAGTACAGCGACACCGTGTACCGCTATATCTACTACCGGGTCGGCGGCAAGGCGACCGCCGAGGACCTCACCAGCGAGACGTTCCTGCGCGCCCTGCGCCGGATCTCCACCTTCACCTGGCAGGGCCGTGACTTCGGCGCCTGGCTGGTGACGATCGCCCGCAATCTGGTCGCCGACCACTTCAAGTCCTCCCGGTTCCGGCTGGAGGTCACCACCGGCGAGATGCTCGACGCCAACGAGGTCGAGCGCAGCCCGGAGGACTCGGTCCTGGAATCGCTCTCCAACGCGGCGCTGCTGGAGGCCGTCCGCAAGCTCAACCCGCAACAGCAGGAGTGCGTCACGCTACGGTTCCTGCAAGGTCTCTCGGTCGCCGAGACCGCGCGGGTGATGGGCAAGAACGAGGGGGCGATCAAGACCCTCCAGTACCGTGCCGTACGCACCCTCGCCCGGCTGCTGCCGGAGGACGCCCGCTGAATCCCGGGGCCCACCCCCGCCGCACGGCCGACGCGAATACCGCACCGCCGCACCGCCCGTACGACCCGTACCGCCCGTCCCACCGGCTCCGAGAGCCCGGAGCGTACGACCCCGTACCCCGCACCATCAGCGCCACGCACCACCCCGCACCAGCCGCCGCACCCGCTCCACCCCCGCCGAAAAGTCCCGGTCCCACCCCACCCCCCGCCGTCCCCCGACCCCGACATACCTCTCGGTGACGCCACGATGACGCACTGGTCCGATCATCTTTCGCGCGTAACCCAAGTGCCGCGCCGCTCGTTGTGCGAGATGCAGGCTCCCTGTGGTCACGCCCTGCCCGCAGCCACTCACTCGATCGTGGTAATGCGCGTAGATCGTGCAACCCTCCAGACCCCCAGGGGAGTCGATCGTCATGACGAGAGGAGGTGCCGCCAGTGATCGCGAACGTTTCGGCGCACCGGCGGGCGAACGCCTTCGCCCAGGCCCTGGAATCTCAGGCGGCCTCGCAGCGGCCCGAAGAGGGCGCGGACCCGACCGCGGACGCCCCGGGCGGCCCCGGCGAACCGGGCGTATCGGCAGCCGCCGCGGCTCCCGCGGCGCAACGGCCCGAGCAGGCGCGGATGCTGGCCTTGGCGACCGGCCTCGGCGAGCTGCCGAGACCCGAGCTGGACCCCGAGGTCAAGGTGGTCCAGCGGGCTCAACTGGTGGCCGCGATGGAGGCCATGCTCCGGGACGGGACCGCGGGCGCCACGGGCCCGGCCGCCCCGGAGTCCGCGGGCCCTACGGTGCCCGAGCAGCGGAAGCCCGGCAGGCATCGGGCCTCCCCGTTCCGTCGGCTGCGACCCCGCTCCCGCTGGTCCAAGGGCCTGGCGGCCGGCGGCCTGACGGTCGGCGTGGCCGCGGGCGCCTTCGGCGGGGTGGCGGCGGCGAGTTCCGACGCCCTCCCCGGTGACTCGCTGTACGGGCTGAAGCGCGGCATGGAGGACATCCGGCTCGGTATGGCCGACGGCGACACCGACCGCGGCGAGCTCTATCTCGATCAGGCGTCCACCCGGCTGAACGAGGCCCGGCGGCTGATGGAGCGGGCCCGCTCCGGCTCGATGGACCACGAGTCCATCGGCGAGGTCCGCCGCGCGCTCAACGGCATGCGCCACGACGTGGGCGAGGGCCACCGCCTGCTGCACGCGGCGTACGAGCGGGACGGGTCCCTCGGCCCGATCCGGAAGCTGGACTCCTTCTCCCGCTCCCACCGGGACACCTGGAACGGACTGCGCGAGCGGCTCCCGGTCCAGCTCACCGATGTCGGCGCCGAGGTGGACAACGTCTTCGACGCCATGGAGCAGGAGGTCCTGCCGCTCCAGTCGCTGCTGCCCCCGGCCCCGGAGCGGGGCCGCGGCTCCGAGCGCCCCGGCACCGTCGCGCCCCGGCAGTCGGGGGCCGACCGGCCCGCCGACGGCAGGCGTACGGCCCCGGCCGCGTCCGACGCCCCGGCGGACCCCCGCTCCGGCGGCGACCCCCGCCCCTCGGACACCGGCTCCGGCAGCAGCACCCCGCAGCAGGACCAGGGGCTGCTGGGCGGTGCGGGCGATCTGCTCGACCCGGCGCCGCAGACCTCGCCGACCCCGGCGGAGGGTGCGGCTCCGACGCCGAAGCCCGATATCACCATCCCGCCGCTGCTGCCCGGCCTCCTCCCCGGTCTCGGACTGAGCGCGGAAGAAGACCGCTGACGGCGGTCGACACGGCGCAGGGGGTGGACCCGTTCCCACGGGTCCACCCCCTGCCGCCGGTCCGGACCCGGCACGCTGACCGGAATCAGAAGAAGACGGACCGCCGCTGCACCAGCAGCTTGTAGAGCGTGTGCTGGATCTGCTCCCGGACCTGGTCGGTCAGATTGAACATCAGCATCGGGTCCTCCGCCGCCTCCGGCGGATAGCCGTCGGTCGGGATCGGCTCCCCGAACTGGATCGTCCACTTCGTCGGCAGCGGTACCGCGCCCAACGGGCCGAGCAGCGGAAACGTCGGAGTGACCGGGAAGTACGGCAGCCCCAGCAGCCGAGCCAGCGTCTTCGCGTTCCCCACCATCGGATAGATCTCCTCGGCGCCCACGATCGAGCAGGGCACGATCGGCGCCCCCGCCCGCAGCGCCGTCGAGACGAAGCCGCCCCGCCCGAACCGCTGGAGCTTGTACCGCTCGCCGAACGGCTTCCCGAGCCCCTTGAACCCCTCCGGCATCACCCCGACGATCTCGCCCCGGTTCAGCAGCGTCTCCGCGTCCTCCGCGCAGGCCAGGGTGTGCCCGGCCTTGCGGGCGAGTTCGTTGACGACCGGCAGCATGAAGACGAGATCGGCGGCGAGCAGCCGCAGATGCCGGCCCGCCGGATGGTGGTCGTGCACGGCGACCTGCATCATCAGCCCGTCGAGCGGCAGTGTCCCGGAGTGGTTGGCGACGACCAGCGCGCCGCCCTCGGCGGGGATGTTCTCGATCCCCTTCACCTCGACCCGGAAGTACGACTCGTAGAGCGGCCGCAACAGCGACATCAGTACCTGGTCGGTGAGTTCCCGGTCGTAGCCGAACTCGTCGACCTCGTACTCCCCGGTCACCCGGCGCCGCAGAAACGCCAGGCCGCCGGCCAGCCGCCGCTCCCAGCCACCGCCCTCCCCGGCCCCGGACCGGTCGGCGTCCACCGGGTCCTCGGCCGTCCCGGGCCCGCCGGACGGTTCCGGCCCCCGCGCGGGGGCGTCCCCGGCACCGGACGTACCGGACGCCTGCCCCGGTACGGGCACCGCCCGGACCCTGGCACCGTCCCGGGCCGCCGGTACGTCCCCCGGCTCGGGGACGGCGTCCCCGGCCGCCGCGGGCTCGGCCCGGCGACGCGCGGCGGCACCGCCCGGCCCACCGCTCCCGGCGCCGGGAGCACGCCGCCGCCCGGCCCGCGGCGCACTGCCGCGCGCCCGGTCGTCGTCGAAGGGAATGACCTTCGCGTCCGCCATCGTCGGTACGCTCCTTATCCGGATCCGGTGCCCGTCACCCGGCGTCGCTACGAGTCGGAACGGCCCGCCCGCCGTCCGAAGGGGTGGCGGCGGTCGCGGAGTCCGCGCCCAGCGCCCGTGCCACCCGGTCCACCGCCCGCGCCGCCCGCTCGGGCGGCAGCAGGCCGGCCCCGCGCGCCCGCGCGAAGTCGGCGAAGGTCTCGGGGGTGCTGTACCGGGGGGTGAAGCCCAGCGTCTCCCGCATCTGCCGGGTACTGACCACCCGCCCGTGGGTCAGCAGCCGGATCTGTTCGGGCGAGAAGTCCGTGACCCCCACGGTACGCAACGCGGAGCCGACCCAGGTGACGGCGGGCAGCGGTACCGGCAGCGTCGGCCGCCCCAGCCGCCGCGCGCACTGCGAGAGCAGCAGCACCCCGTCCCCGGCGATATTGAAGGTCCCGCTGTTGAGGGTGGCCCGGGCGGGCTCGTGGAGCGCCAGCCGCAGCACGCCGATCACATCGTCCTCGTGGACGAACTGGAGCCGGGGGTCGTAGCCGAAGACCGTCGGCAGCACCGGCAGGGCGAAGAACTCGGCCAGCGGGGAGTCCGCCGTCGGCCCGAGGATATTGGCGAACCGCAGCACGCAGACCGCCACATCGGGGCGGCGCCGGGCGAAGCCGCGAACGTACCCCTCGACCTCGACGGCGTCCTTCGCGAAGCCGCCGCTCGGCAGCGACTTGGGCGGGGTGGTCTCGGTGAAGACCGCCGGGTCGCGGGGCGCGGAGCCGTAGACGCTCGTACTGGACTTCACCACGAGCCGCCGGACCGTCGGCGACTTCTGGCAGGCGCCGAGGAGCTGCATGGTGCCGATGACATTGGTCTCCTTGACGGAGGCCCGGCCGCCCGCGCCCAGCGGGGTGCCGGTGACATCGAGATGGACCACCGTGTCCACCCCGTACTCGGCCAGGATCCGGCCTATCACCGGCTGCCGGATATCGGCCCGGACGAATTCGGCGCCGCCCAGGTCGTGCCCGGACTCCACCGCGTCCACCCCGATCACCCGGTCGACGCCGGGGTCCTTGCGGACGCGCCGTACGAGACGGGCGCCGAGCTGCCGGGCGACACCGGTGACGAGCACGACCTTCCCCAAGACCAGCGCCTTCCCTCGGCCCCGACCGCCGGCTCCGGCGGTCTCGAACATGCTGTGAATTGATTCAAACGCCACGGTAGCGGCTCGGCGTTGCCGGGTGATGTCCCGGCGGCCCGCTTTTCCCACCGCCCCGGCCGGAAAAGCGCCGTGGCCCCTCCACCCGGAGGTGGAGGGGCCACGGTCGTACGTACGACACGTACAGCTGTCGTTGTCGCCTTACTTCTTGTTACGACGCTGAACGCGGGTGCGCTTGAGCAGCTTGCGGTGCTTCTTCTTGGCCATCCGCTTGCGCCGCTTCTTGATAACAGAGCCCACGACTACCCTCGCTCACTTCTTCTCACTCGGTGCGGGGCGTCTGGGCCCACACGACCTACGTCGGCCTAGCCTACCCGCCCGAGCTCGGAGCTTGTAATCCGAGGGTCGCCGCGCTTCCGGCCCGGCCCACCCGCGTCCGGAACTCAAGCGGATTCCACCCCCACGAAGGACTCGCGGAGGTACTCGTGCACCGCTTGCTCCGGAACCCGGAAGGACCTCCCCACCCGGATCGCCGGCAGATGCCCGCTGTGCACCAAGCGGTACACAGTCATCTTCGACACCCGCATCACCGAGGCGACTTCCGCCACGGTAAGGAACTTGACCTCATTGAGAGGCCTCTCGCTGCCAGCAGCCATGACCCACCTGTACCTTCCGCACACGACGCTCACCGGCTTCCCCTCCGGTGACTCTTCGTCGCTGTGCGCTCACTCCCCAGACTAGGGGCGCGTGGTACGAGTGGGGAAGAGGAGCAGCCATCGGCCGCCTACTGTGACAGACAGGCGCGTTTGAGTACATAGCGCATGAGCGGCCGGTACCGATCAGGCGGAGCGGAGTCCTCCAGCGGTACGGCCACGGCGATCCGCCCCTCCGCCTCGCCGACGAAGACGGCGGGATCGTCGGCGTCCGCCGGACCGATGGCCGAAAAACCCAGCTGACCAGCCCCGCAGACCCATCCGTGGTCCCCCACCACCAGTTCGGGCAGGGGCTGTCCGGCCGCCGCCAGACCCCCCAGGGCGAGCCGTAACGGCAACGGTGAATGGGTGTGTGCGCCGGTGCTGTCCGACGCGCCCCGTGCGCCGCCTCCCCGCACCAGCGCGACCCCCTGTACGTACGCCAGCGTGCCCGTACGTACGCCGAACCGGGTCGTTATGTCGACACTTCGGCCCTGCGCGGGTGTGAGAACGAGACAGCCCGCCGCCGACAAAGCGTCTGCGAGTCCGCCGTAAAACCCCAGCAGCCCGTGCGGATGCCCGGTACCCAGCAGTACGGGCCCCCGCCGGTCCGCCACCTCCGCCAGCCGTTCCGCGAAGGCGTCCAGGGCGTCCAGGGTCCGCCCGGGGTCGATGACCTCGGGCCCCGACACCCGGCCGGGATCCGGCGGAACCCCGCACCGGTCGGCCACCAGCGCCAGTACGTCCCGCTCGTCCCAGCGCCGTTCGGGATCGAGTCCGAGGGTGGCCCGGGGATCACGGGCCGCGAACATCCGGTAGCGGCGCAGCGACCGCTCCCGGGTGGTGGACACCTCCCCGGCGAGCCCGGCCGCCACCAGATGCGCCCGCAGCGCCGTACGATCCGCCCGACTCACCGCCACAGGGCCGATGCTGCCGCAGTACGGACCACCGGCGGGCGGGATTCCCCCGGCCGTACCGCGTTCGGCCCAACAGGGCCCGTACAGCTGCCGTGACGGCCCGTGCAGGCGGGGGTGGGGTCTGCGCGCCGAGCCCGCTCGCGGCCGGTCCCGGGCCCGAACCGGGGGCACGGCTACGCCAGCAGCCCCCGCAGCGGATACACCGACCGCCGGGTCGCGAGCACCGCCTGGTCGAGCCGGTCGGCGGGGTCGTACCCCTCGCCCCACTCCCGCCACCGGGGCGTCCGGCCGTCCGTCATCCGGCGCGGCCCCGGCTGCCGGGTCAGCGCGTACACCTGGTCACGCCATTCGGCGGGCACCTCGGAGGCCGGGTCGACCGGCGCGTGCGCGGCGATCCCCACCAGATGGGTCCACGAACGGGGTACGACGTCCACGACGGCGTACCCGCCGCCGCCGAGCGCCAGCCACCGCCCGCCCTCCGTGTACTCGTGCGCCAGCCTGTGACAGGACTCCTGCACCAGCCGCTGGGCGTCCAGCGACACCGCCAGATGCGCCAGCGGATCCTCGAAGTGGGTGTCCGCCCCGTGCTGCGTCACCAGTACTTGCGGCCGGAAGTCCGCCAACAGCTCCGGCACCACCGCGTGGAACGCCCGCAGCCACCCCTCGTCGCCGGTCCCCGGCGGCAGCGCCACATTGGCCGCCCCGCCCTCGGCGACACCCCCGGCCCCGGTCTCCTCCGGCCAGCCGGTCCCCGGGAACAACGTCCGGGGGTGCTCGTGCAGGGAGATCGTCAGCACCCGGGGATCGCCCCAGAAGGCCGTCTGCACACCGTCGCCGTGGTGGACGTCGACATCGATGTACGCGACCCGCTCGGCGCCCAGCTCCAGCAGCCGGGCGATCGCCAGCGACGCGTCGTTGTAGATGCAGAACCCGGCCGCCGCGCCCGGCATCGCGTGGTGCAGCCCGCCCGCGAAGTTCACCGCGTGCGCCGTCCGCCCGTGCCAGAGCGCCTCGGCCGCCGCGACCGACTGCCCGGCGATCAGCGCCGACGCCTCGTGCATCCCGGCGAAGGCGGGATCGTCCACGGTCCCGAGGCCGTACGCCTGGTCGGCGGCGCGCGGATCGGCCGACGCGGCCCGTACGGCGGCCACGTAGTCCTCCCGGTGCACCAGCCGCAGCGTCGAGTCCCCGGCGGGCTTCGCGGCGACGACGTCCACGGCCCGGTCGAGCCCGTAGGCCCGGACGAGCCCCATCGTCAGCGCCAGCCGTACCGGGTCCATCGGGTGCTCGTCCCCGAAGTCGTACGCCGTCAGAGCCTCGTCCCACATCAGCATTCCCCGGCCGCTCATGCCCGCCACCGTATCCGGCCCGCGGGCCGGCACCGAGCGGCCGGGGACGTTTCAGCCGCGGCCGATCAGCCCCGGCAGCTCCTTCATCGAGCCGAAGTACCCGCGGGCGCCGACGAGTGCGGTCGCGGGGGTCATCGCGGTGAATCCGTAGACGTCCATCCCGGCCGCCACCGCGGCCCGGACGCCGAGCACACTGTCCTCCACCACCACGCACCGCCCGGGCGCGACACCCATCCGCTCAGCCGCGTACAGGAAGAGATCCGGCGCGGGCTTCCCCCGGCCCACGTCCTGCGCGCTGAAGACGATCTCGTCCCGGAACCACCGGTCGAGCCCGGTCAGCCGGTGCCCGAACCGGATCCGCTGATGGCTCCCGGACGACGCCAGACAGTACGGCACCCCCGCCTCGACCAGGCCCTCCAGGACCTCCGTCACCCCCGCCACGGGCTTCAGCTCCCGCTCGAAGGCGGCGAACGTCCGGGCGTGCAGCGTCGCGTCGAAGTCCTCGGGCAGCCGCTGCCCGGACCGCTCCATGACCAGGTCGTGGACCCGGTGCACGGCGGCACCCATGTAGTCCCGCAACGAGTCCTCGTACGAGGTCGGATGCCCCAGCTCGGTCAGATACCCGGCGAGCACGGTATTGGCCACCGGCTCACTGTCGACGAGGACGCCGTCGTTGTCGAAGATCACGAGGTCGTAGTTCATGACCTCACCCTAGGAAACGGGTCAGCCCGGATACGCGGTGGTCTACGGTCGCCGGTACGGCGAGAACCAGGGATGGGCGATGTCACGGGCCAGGGTGAACGGCGCGTGCGGATCGGTCAGGATCCGGAACACGAACTCGGTGAGGGTCATGTCGAACCGCTCTCCGTCCATCCCCTCGTCGAGGGCCAGTACGGGCCAGCGGTCCGGATCGGGCCCTTCGGTGATCCAGTAGAAGGAGTTGTGGTGCTCGTCCCCGGCCCAGCTCAGCAGCCCGGGCGACGCGGGGTGCGGTGGATACGGTTCCCACTTCTCCTGGCCGCGGCGGGCCGCGTACTCCGCGTACCAGATGACCTCCTCCGGGGAGCGCACATCGTGGAATCCGTCGAAGCTGCCGGTCCCGAAAGTGTTGATCATTTCCTTGTAGTCGGCTGGAAGCCGGGTCCCCAGCCGACTCTCGACGGACTCCCAGTCGGCCGAGGGCGCGGGTGGTGAGGTCCATCTCGTCACGGCCACCAGCCGCTCTGTCCACGAGGCGTCCTCGGGCAGCCCCAGCCGATCCGGATCCGGGGTGCAGCGATCGGCGACGATCACGACGACCTGTCCGGCTTCATATGCACCCCGGCCGGTCCCTACGTCGGGGTCGTCACGCCCCACTCCGACACCGACCCAACTCCCCGCATGGGCCCACGCATACCGCCAGTCGACCTCTTCTGCCCCCGGCAGCGACGGCATTCCAGGGCCGGGCAGCAAGGGGCTCCCGTAGATGCCGAGAACGGCCCGCATCGCTTCGAGGGTCAGTTCCGGGTCCCCGCCGCCGGGGATCAGCAGGCACTCGTGCCCGGCAGGATGCCCGGGTCGGTCACAGACCAGCTCCCGCGTGTCCGGCCAGACGATGCCCGCGACGGTCCGGCGTAACTCCTTCCTGTCGGTGCCGAGGTGAGTGTCGATGTCCTCGTCTTCGATATCCATGGGCGGGAGTAAAGCACCGGGGACTGACAACGCCCCTGAAATGCAGAAAGGGCTCTGGCCCCGAGACATAGTCTCAAGGGGCCAGAGCCCTCACTACAACAATTGTTCGGCGGCGTCCTACTCTCCCACAGGGTCCCCCCTGCAGTACCATCGGCGCTGAAAGGCTTAGCTTCCGGGTTCGGAATGTAACCGGGC